>NZ_JBITNB010000007.1:0-144734 GCF_054373195.1 Paenibacillus sp. CMAA1364
GAGAATGAAGAGAATCCATCATCGCTTGTAGATAATCTACTTATGGGACAGCCCCTTTTCTTTCCGTACCTAGGCAATGTTGATTTTCTGTGTTACAGTAGATCATGTTTTGAACGTCTTAGACGTTACATAACCGCGGTTCGTAACCATCCCGCGCAACAAAACTAGGAGGAATAAGATGTTTAATTTGGGTTGGGGTATTTTGTATGTCGTTGTAAACTTTTCTTTGTTTTTATTGTGTTACCGCCTTTTCGGCAAAAAGGGACTTTATGCTTGGATCGGTGTAGCGACTGTCATTGCCAACATTCAAGTGACTAAGACGATTGATATGTTGGGTATTGTCATGACTTTGGGGAACACGATGTATGTAAGTCTATACATGACAAGTGACCTATTGAATGAAAAATATGGCCGTGCGGAAGCGAAAAAAGCCGTATGGTTTGGTTTCTTCACGCTATTAATGACAACGGTAATTATGCAAATGGCACTCGTATTTATTCCCCAAGAGGGGGGCTTTGCCCAAGCACCACTGGAGGCTATCTTTGGACTTATGCCAAGACTAGCTTTAGGAAGTCTAACCGCCTATTTTGTTAGCCAATTCCTAGATGTTAGATTGTTTAGCTGGATAGGAAGGCATTTCGCGAAGCCAGAGCACTTCTGGATTCGTAATAACGGGAGTACAATGATCAGTTCCTTTGTAGATACACTCATATTTTGTTTGATTGCCTTTTCTATACCGGAATACAGTTGGCAAGTATGGCTTCAGATTCTAATAACGACTTATGTCATTAAATTTGTATTAACTGCAGTTGGAACGCCGTTTCTGTATGCAGCACGTTCATTTAAATTCAAGGATGAAGATTAAATTGGAATCTAACGCTATACTGGGCGTAGACAAAACCAGACGATCATAGGATCGTCTGGTTTTGTTATACGTATAGAGTGCTATAGTTCATCCTAGTATCATAAGCTCCTTAGGGAAGGAAGTTAACACATCTACGCCATTATGAGTAACGATGATATCATCTTCGATTCGAACACCGCCCAATCCTGGAACGTAGACACCAGGTTCTACCGTAAAGATCATACCTGCCTCAACGAGATCCATATTGTTGCCATGTATAGACGGATATTCATGTACATCCATTCCAAGTCCATGCCCAAGTCGATGCATGAAGTTAGGGCCATATCCAGCACGTTCGATAACGCTACGAGCACTATGATCTACAGAGGCTAGCGTCATACCTGGACGGATGGATTGGATACATCGCATATTAGCATCTAGCACCGCTTCGTATATGCTCTTAAGTTCATCGTCGATACCCTCAATGGCAAACGTACGTGTAATATCTGAGGCATAGCCATTTACATATACGCCCATATCGAACATTAATAAATCGCCATGTTGGATTTTGCGTTGTCCGGGTATGCCATGAGGAAGTGCCGTGTTGGGACCTGATAGAACCATCGTTTCAAAAGAGGGTCTGTCTGCACCAAGCTTTTTCATCAAATACTCAAGCTCTGCAACTAACTCTAACTCAGATACACCAATCTTAACTTTGGTAAGTCCAGCGCAAAGAACTTCCTCGACAAGTTGAATTGCCTGTTTCATTCTGACAACCTCATCTGGTGTCTTCTGCGCTCTCATCCGCTTTAGTATAGGCCCAATATCTTGGTATATATGTGCACCAATGGATTGTTGCAATAACTCAAAGCGTGATACGGTTAGCTGGTCTTTCTCAATGCCTAGGGATTGAATGGAACTCCCTAATTGTTGATGAAGCAAATCGTAAGGGTGATCGGTGTCCGTGTGTGTAACGATGTTCGCCACGTTGGAGGCTGCATGGGCTGCTTCAGAATCTAGCGCGGGTACGATTAATATAGGTTCTTCACCATGTATTAAAGCTAGGCCTAAGAATCGCTCATGGGGATCACTAGCAAAGCCTGTTAAGTAATAAATATGTTTCGGGTCTGTAATGATTATGGCATCCAGCTTTTGCTGACCCATAATCATATCGAACGCCATCCATCTTGGATTCATGATATATACCCGTCCTCTCGTATTCATGTTGTATAGAGAATAACCAGTTGCTCTCCTTATATTATAATCTTCTTTACAGAGTAAAGCGCTACTGGCATACTTAGGAAATAAATGTTAAGCAAGTATAATTAGGGGGTTAAAGTATGAAAAGAATCAAAATCTTTGTAGCTTCAATTATGGTCATCATGTTAGTCGTGTTATCTGGTTGTCAATCGGTGGATGGACTTAATATTAAGAAGGCAATGGTAGACAGTAATACGGTTAAATCAATGGAATCCAAACATACCTTCTCTATCGAAGTTGTACCTTCAACGGATAACATTCAAGCAGAAGATAAAGAACTCTTCGACCTTATGAACTCATTCTCATTACAAATTGACCACATGGCAGTAGAGGATGAATCGACTGCATCTATGGAAGGATCTATAAGCTTAGACGGTAAGAAGCTTCCATTTCATGTATCAGTAGATGAGAAGGAGGTCATGTTGTGGGTTGAAGGAGCTAAGAAAGCGATCTCTGTACCTATGGATACATTAACCTCAGCATATGGCATTGCATTATCGGACATTCAACCAACTATGGAACAATCGAAACAATGGATACAAAGTATGAGCAAATTCTTCTTTGATAATGCGCCTAACCCTAAGTCCATTGCTGTGACTTCTGTAACAGATATGGTATATGGTGAGCAACTCAATCTGAAGAAGCTACATGTAGATATTCATGGAGATGAATTAGTAAGCCTTGCGAAGTCTTTCTTAACCAATGTGACGAAGGATAAAGAAGGAGTCAAAGAATTAATAGGTACGTTATATGATGTATATTACCCAATTTATGAAGCGGGATTAGATATAGACAGCGAAGAATATGCGGAAGAGTATGTAGAAGACGCATACGCGGAAGAGGAGTACGTGGAAGAAGAGTATGTAGAAGATGAATACGTGGATAACGGCGTGCCACCTTTTGCAACTTGGGAAAGTGTAATCCAAGATAAAGAAGCGACTGTTATTTATGTGACGAATCAATTACAAAAGACAATTAATGATATGTTGAAAGAATATGATCGTGAAGTAAATAGTCTTATTGAAGAAGATGAGACCTTAACGGAATTACTGAGTAAAAATACAGTGTTAACGATGGATTATATGTTCGACGATAAGCTACAGCTTCGCAAACAGAATATGAATCTTGTTATTAACTTATCTGCAACGGAAGATATTCCTTTGACCCAGATTAAAATGAATTATAAAACTGAAAATTGGCATGTGAATCAGCCAGTTCAAATCCATAAGGTAGATCGTGCTCAAGGAGTACTAGAGATGGATATGTTAGCAATGGAGAAAATGACTGCGGGAACGATAATGCGTAATTTCGATGAACAATCCGAAGTCTATCGCTTTTTAAAAGAGGATCTAGCCATTACGAATCAGTATGTCATACTCGACACGATCGAAGATGAAGAATATGGATGGTACTATGATTATCCTCGCCCGATTGATGTGGGAACAACAAAAATGGTACCTCTTCGACATGTGGCAGAGCAGTTCGAGGCCAAGATGACATGGGATAAACAATTGAATCAAGTGACGATTACAGAGGATTTAACAGGAAAGATTATCGTGTTAAAGCGTGGTTCGAATATAGCGTTGGTTAATAATAACAAGGTCAAGATGACGGAAGCCTTTATGAACTATGACGGGAATTCTTATGTACCTCTTCATTTCATAAGTAATGTACTAGGTGCGACGGTAGAATGGGACAATGATAGCAAATCCATTATATTAGAGCGTCCATAAGATAAGATTAATAAAGAAGTAATTCATATTTGTTCATTCATAGATGCAGTTTAGAGTGCTGATTAAGAAGCACTCTAAACTGCATTGTATTATGAAATGTATGTTAAACTTATAATTGATCTGTATATTAGATCATAACAATATGAAAAGGCTATTTTAGCTATTGTGTTTAAAGGGCTATACTAGATGTATAAATAGTTTAGTGTACTTGCAAGCATCATAATTCAAGACGGAGGTTTATCCGACAATGATAATTAATAAGCAACACACAAGTGATCCTTGGCAAACTTATTATGGTCCCAATCTTGGTTATGTACAAGAACAGTATGATCGATTCCTGAAGAATCCTCAATCTGTGGATGCAACCTTTCAACATTTATTTAGTTTGTGGGGTGCACCACCTACTGTTGCAGATGAAGTTCGTGCTCCTCAAGCACCAACAGAGCGAATCTCTTGGGATCGCAACCTTTTGAAAAAGGGTGCAGATGCTGGGAAATTAGTATGGAATATTCGTGCATATGGGCACTTAGCAGCAGATATTGATCCACTAGGACTTCGACCTTCTACAGACACTAGCTTACTTGAATCGGAAAGGTATAATTTGTCAAAGGAAGATTTAAAAGCGTTTCCATCTTCCTTAATATGGCACCATGCCCCTGAAGATGTACCTAATGGATGGGATGCCATTGTGAAATTACGTGAGATCTACACGGGAACTATTGCATATGAATTCAGTCACATCCATGAAGAGGAAGAGCGGGTGTGGTTGAATCGTCAAGCAGAATCACCTCGAGTGGAATTAAGTATAGAAGCACGTTCAGCTCTTTTAAGACGATTATTTCAAGTCGAACAATTCGAAGAATTTCTTCATCGTACATTTGTAGGGCAGAAGCGCTTTTCTATTGAGGGAAATGATATGTTAGTTCCGATGCTTGATACGATGATGATGTCAATGGTTAGTTCCGGTACAGAGCATATCTTGATGGGGATGGCCCATCGTGGGAGATTGAACGTCCTAGCACATGTATTAGGCAAACCTTATGAGAATATTTTCTCGGAATTCCACCATTCGCCAAATAAGAAGTTGATTCCGTCAGAGGGCTCAACGGGTATTAGTTATGGTTGGACAGGTGATGTTAAATATCACTTAGGAGCTAATCGCTTATTGAAAGATGAGAGCAAGCTGGAAGCTAAGATCACTTTAGCGAATAACCCGAGCCACTTGGAATTCGTCAATCCAGTTGTAGAGGGCTATTCTCGTGCAGCTCAGGAAGATCGGAAGCAGCCAGGATACCCCAAACAAGATGTGAATAAAGCAGCGACAATTCTGATACACGGAGATGCAGCTTTTCCAGGAGAAGGAATCGTTGCAGAAACATTGAACTTTACGAAGCTAGCAGGTTATCAGAACGGTGGTACGATTCATATCATCGTGAACAATAACTTAGGATTTACAACGGAGAGTAAAGATTCACGCTCGACACACTATGCTAGTGACTTGGCAAAAGGGTATGAGATTCCAATTGTCCATGTAAATGCAGATGATCCTGAAGCATGTATTGCGGCTGTTCGTATGGCAAGTGAGTATCGCAATAAATTTAAGAAGGATTTCCTGATAGATCTTATCGGATATCGACGCTATGGACACAATGAGACAGATGATCCAGAAACAACACAGCCACTTATCTATCAAAAGGTAAAGACTCACGAACGAGTCACAAATATTTACCGTAATAAGTTAGCTGAAGAAGGTCTGATTTCGGATGAACAGGCAGAACAATTGAAAGAAAGTGTATTACAACGTTTGAAGCAAGCGTACGAGCAGATGAAAAAGAATGATGTACGGAATGCTACTCAACAAAGTATCGCTGTTATGGTACCAGACGTACCGGTAGCGGTAACGACTTCAGTGCCACTGGATAAATTACAGGCTATTAATGCTGATTTATTGAAACGTCCGGATGGATTTAAGGTCTATCCTAAATTACAAAGAATTCTTGAACGTAGAGAGAACTCTCTGAATGAGGGCGAAAAGGTAGATTGGGGACTCGCAGAGACGTTAGCTTTTGCAACCATTATTGCGGATGGTACACCGATTCGAATTACTGGCCAGGATGCAGAACGTGCGACATTCGCTCATCGTAATCTCGTGTTACATGATCCGGATACAGGCGGTACCTATTGCCCAATTCATGAATTACCGCAAGCCAAAGCATCTTTTGCTATTCATAACAGTCCATTATCTGAAGCATCTGTATTAGGATTTGAGTATGGATACAACGTATTCTCCCCAGAGACGCTTGTGATATGGGAAGCACAATATGGTGATTTCTCTAACTGTGCGCAAGTCATTATGGATCAGTTCATCTCTGCTGGACGTTCGAAATGGTCCCAGAAGTCAAGCTTGGTGATGCTATTACCACACGGATATGAAGGTCAAGGACCCGAACACTCAAGCGCTAGACTCGAACGCTTTCTGCAACTTGCAGGAGACGATAACATGATTGTAGTGAATTTAACAAGTTCTGCACAGTATTTCCATTTACTACGTAAACAGGCAGCACTTACAGAGACAGAGGAAGCAAGACCTCTTGTGATGATGGCACCGAAGAGCTTGATTCGAAATGCGAGAGTAGCTTCACCTAGTCAGGATTTCACGAACGGATCCTTCAAGGCTATCCTAGAGCAAAATGGTCTTGGAGAAATACCACTCAAAGTGGAGAAACTGATTCTGTGTACTGGAAAAATTGGTGTCGAACTAGAAGAGACACTAGATAATCAAAGTAATACACGACCAGAGTGGTTGCACATCATTCGTGTCGAGCAATTATATCCATTCCCAGATCAAGAGATCAAGAAGGTACTCGAACGCTTGACTAAACTGAAAGAAATCGTGTGGGTACAAGAAGAACCTCAGAATATGGGAGCATGGCGCTATATCGATCAGCGTATTCGCGCGATTACGCCTAAGGGAATAACCGTTTCTTATAACGGACGTCCCGAACGTTCAAGTACGGCTAGTGGTTATCAGAAGGTTCACTTATTCGAACAAGAACAAATCATTTCTAAGGCACTTCGACTAATCTAGTCACTAAAATAATGGGCTCTACTAAGTATATTAGGAGGTAGAAGATTTGAATAATATTATTGTACCTGCAATGGGTGAATCTATTACCGAAGGAACCATCTATAAATGGCATGTAAGTGAAGGCGAGGCAGTTAAGACGGGTGATGTCCTACTTGAACTGGAAACGGATAAAGTTAACTTAGAGATCAGCGCAGAATCAAATGGTGTCTTAGAGAAGATTCTTCGCCAGAATGGAGACACGGTTCAAATTGGTGAAGTTATCGGTCGGATTCAAACAGGTGGCGAAGCTGGCATGTCGTCAGATTCCCAAGCGAAGGAAGCTGTCCCTGTTGATAAAGAACAGACCAATGTAGTGGAAGATACAATGCAGAAGAAGAGTGCTGCTAAATCATCAGAATCTGTATCGACAAATGAAAGTGCATCTTTCTTAGCGGCCTCACCTTCTGCACGCAAATTAGCTCGTGAACGTGGAATTGAACTTGAACAAGTGCAGGACAGAGATTCTAAGGGACGTATATATCAAGAGAATGTTCGGAATTATTCAGATGAACCTCAGGAGCAGAAGAAGGATACTTTGAGTGTACAAGGGAATTCTAGTAGTGTAAGTGCTCCGTCAGGCAACACAGTTCTACCATTCACATCCCCGAATGAAATGGTAGGTTCTATCTCTAAACCAATGGTACGTGAACGGATGTCTCGTCGTCGTGTTACGATTGCGAAGCGTTTGGTCGAAGCTCAAAGAACTGCAGCTATGCTAACGACATTCAATGAAGTAGACATGACAGCGATTCTTGATATTCGCAAACGCCGTAAACAGGCTTTCCAAGAGAAACATGATGTAAACCTTGGATTTATGTCGTTCTTTACGAAGGCTGTTGTAGGTGCATTGAAGGCTCATCCGCTTCTAAATGCAGAAATTGATGGAGAAGATGTTCTTATAAAGAAATATTATGATATTGGGATTGCTGTTTCGGCCAAAGAAGGTTTGGTTGTGCCTGTGGTTCGTGATGCTGACCGTTTGGGGTTTGCCGATATCGAACGGGAAATTGGTGAATTGGCAGGCAAAGCACGTAGTAACAAATTAAGTATCTCAGAACTTCAAGGCGGTACGTTCACCATTACCAATGGTGGAGTATTTGGATCATTGTTATCAACGCCAATTCTGAATACACCGCAAGTAGGAATTCTAGGAATGCACAAAATCCAGCTACGTCCGGTCGCAATTGATTTAGAAACGATGGAGAATCGTCCTATGATGTATATCGCACTATCTTATGATCATCGGGTCGTGGATGGTAGTGATGCGGTTCAATTCTTAGTTGCAGTGAAACAATTACTTGAAGACCCTGAATCATTATTGCTCGAAGGATAGTCATAGCGGGAACAAATGAGACAGGCTTATGCCTGTCTTACTGATCTGCTGAATGAAGTAAAGATTAAAGGTGTCATAGGAGTGAAATGAATGGATAAACAGTATCAAGAGTGGGATGTTGATGAGGTACTTGCAAAGATCAACGATGATCATAAGATTGAAGTGATTGATGTTCGGGAAGATGATGAGTGGGAGTCAGGTCATATCCCTGAAGCCAAGCATATGGCTTTAGGTACCTTGCCACAACGTCATTTGGAACTAAACCCAGATCAAATAACGATTGTAGTATGTCGCAGTGGTGGACGAAGCGGTATGGCATGTGAGTACCTAACGGAACTAGGATATCAAGTGGTTAATATGGCAGGCGGAATGTTAGCGTGGAAAGGGCCTATCACGTATAAATCATAAGTTTGTTTAGCATTGTTATAGTGCAAAAGGGTGTTCTCTCAGCCAACACGGCTAGGAACACCCTTTTGTGATGTGAATATTGAAGTCGTGTAACGGTATTATGGAGTAGGTTGTGCTTTAAATGGATGAAGGAAGTTCTTAGGAATTTCTGTTCTGAAAGTCATGGTCTCGCCTGTAGTAGGGTGTTCAAAAGCTAGTACTTGTGCATGAAGTCCCATACGTCCAAGACTTCTTGTCTTTGCCCCATACTTCTTATCGTGTGCAACAGGATGACCGATATCTTGCATATGAACTCGAATTTGATTCTTTCGTCCAGTTTCTAGATGTACCTTTAATAGAGAGAAGTAGCTATTGTTCTGGATCGTTGTATAATGTGTAGTAGCTAATTGTCCGTCATTTGCGTAAGGACTGGAATACATTCTTAGCGTGCTGCTTTCTTTAAGCCAAGATGTAATCGTTCCTTCGGGCTTTTTCACTTTACCTTCAACGAGTGCGATGTACGTACGTTCTTTGACCATATCCTCCCACGAGTCTTGAAGCTTCTTCTTCACCTCTTCATTCTTAGCGAACATCATAACACCAGACGTGTCGCGATCAAGACGATGAACAACAAATATACGGTGGTTAGCATTCTTCTCTCGTACATATGCTGTTAGCTGACGATAAGCGGTTAGTTCTGTTTCTTTCGATGATGCTACAGATAGCAACCCAGCTTCTTTATTTACAACGATGATATCTTCATCTTCATACATAATACGTAGTCCGATAAGCGGAATCTCTTCAACAATCTTCTCTTTAGATACAGTGACCGTATCGCCAGGTTGTAAAGTGAAGTTATATTGCGTTTGTGAATGACCATTTACTAGCATTTGACCACGTGCAAGCATGGCTTTAACAGAGTTACGTCCGATGTTGGTAATTGTGTTCAATAAGAATACTAATAACTCCGATTGCTCAGACACTGTATAATGTTTGGTTGGGGCTTGTCTCTCTTGTTTGGGTGCGGTAGATTTCGATTTATTATAAGATTGTTGTTGGCCTTGGCCAGATCTTCTATTATTCTTCATATCTTGAATTCTCCATCCTCATGTGGTCTACTGTCCCATGATACCATGAGTTATGTTGTAACGCTACGATAGCGCGAGTGTTCTCAATCTACCGTGGTTGCTCATTCTAATAAAGCCCAGTAAACTTGTATAATAGAATGATGGTTAGTTCGGTTCTAGAAGACCAAGTAGCATAGTTAGGAGTTCATACAGATGAATATGGAAGCAATGACATTGGATAAAGCACAACATTATTTGCAAAAGTACTACGGCTATTCAGATTTCCGTGAAGGTCAGAGAAATATTGTGGAGAGCTTATTAGGTACTAAGGATACGCTTGGGATTATGCCAACAGGTGGAGGTAAGTCGATTTGTTACCAAATCCCAGCATTAATGTTTTCGGGATTAACGATCGTTGTATCGCCTTTAATCTCTTTAATGAAGGACCAAGTAGATGCGCTGAGAACGGCGGGTATCTCTGCAGCTTTTATTAATAGTACGTTGACTGGAAAAGAAGTAAATGACGTGATAAGAGCTGCAACAAAAGGTGATCTTAAACTCTTATATGTGGCACCTGAGCGGTTGGAGTTAGATTGGTTCCGTGAACAAATATCATATCTACCGATTTCATGTGTAGCAGTGGATGAAGCGCATTGTGTTTCACAATGGGGACATGACTTTAGGACAAGTTACTTATCCGTTGCGCCATTTGTTAAGACTCTAACCCCAAGGCCTATTGTTGCAGCATTTACTGCAACGGCTACGCCCGAGGTTATGGATGATATTGTAAGGTTGTTGCACCTTCAAGAACCTGAGATATTTGTAACGGGCTTAGGTCGAGATAATTTAGCAATGTCCGTGTTGCGTGGTGAGAACAAAAGGGAGTATGTCATGTCCTATACACTTGATCATGCGCATGAGACTGGTATTATCTATGCAGCTACGAGAAAAGATGTTGACCAATTGTATGAGCGCCTTCAAAGTGCGGGTATTACTGTGGGCAAGTATCATGCTGGGATGAGTGATGTCGAGAGAGCGGCTAGTCAAGAAGGGTTCCTCTATGATGATATTCGAGTCATTGTTGCGACAAATGCATTCGGTATGGGTATTGATAAGTCGAATGTTCGTTATGTTATTCACTACAGCATGCCTAAGAATATGGAAGCATATGTGCAGGAAGCTGGGCGGGCAGGACGTGATGGTGAACCCAGTCAGTGTATATTGTTATTTAATGGACAAGACATCATGACCCAGAAATTTCTAATTGAACAGAATCAAATGGATGATGAACGTAAGCACAATGACTATCGCAAACTACAACAAATGTTAGATTACTGTTATACTAACCGTTGCTTACGCAATGCTATGTTAGACTATTTCGGTGAAGTGCATGATGACAAACCATGTGGTAATTGTAGTTCTTGTACAGATGAGAGAGAGCTTGTTGATATGACGATAGAAGCTCAGAAGATATTCTCTTGCATACACCGTATGCGGGAGCGATTCGGTGTATCGATGGTAGCATCCGTGCTAAAGGGATCACGCAATAAAAAAGTGCTACAGTATAAATTCGATCATTTATCAACCTATGGTGCGATGGCTAATCGGACAGAAAAGGATATTTCGGAAGTGATTAATGTGTTAGCTTCAGATGGGTATCTAGCCCTCTCGGAAGGCCAATATCCAGTATTAAGACTTCAATCCTTAGCTGCTGACGTTCTAAAAGGTCAACGCCAAGTGATGCAAAGAGTAGCCCGACCAACACTTACAAGCGGAGTTGCAGGAACTGCTCGTGGCAAAATGAGATCTCAAGATAACTCTCCATCTGCTGTAAATGAGACGATATTCGAACAACTACGTCTCGTACGTCGTGAACTTGCGGGTAAAGAACGTGTGCCGTCTTACATTATATTTAATGATGCGACACTACGTGAAATGAGCGTGGTATGTCCACAGACAGAGTCAGAAATACTAAAGATTAAAGGCGTCGGAGAAGTGAAGTTTCGTAAATACGGTAAGCCATTCCTAGACTTCTTTACGAATCAGAACGAGGATCAGGATGGAAACATAGAGGATTATGAATGAGGAGTGTGTGAATAATGAAAGTCGTCTTATCAACCTTAAATGCCAAATATATTCATACGTCGTTGGCGATTAGGTTATTAAAGGCCTATAGTCAGAATGAGTTCGACATTGAACTAGCAGAGTATACGATTAAAGATCCAGTCATGAATATCGTGTCTGATTTATACCAGAAGAAGCCTGATGTCATTGGATTCTCCTGTTATATTTGGAATATCGAAGAGACCATCAAGGTGGTTGATATTGTGAAACAGGTCATGCCTGATGTAACGATTGTGTTGGGTGGGCCAGAAGTGTCGTATGATACGCAACACTGGATGGAGCGAATCTCCAATGTTGATCATATCGTTATGGGCGATGGTGAGGAAGTATTTCATCATTTATTACAAACGATTCAAGGGGATAGAAAGTTTCATTTTGTATATGGTGTTTCTTATCGTAAAGGTGAGGAGATTATTATCAATCCTGGCCGGCCCAAAAGTGATCTTAACACGCTTCCCACACCGTATCGTTTCGCTGAAGACCTTCCAGATCTCAGTAAGCGAATCGTTTATTTTGAGACAAGTAGAGGTTGTCCCTTCAGTTGCCAATTTTGCTTATCTAGTATAGAAGTTGGTGTGCGTTATTTCGATATAGAACGCGTGAAGTCAGATATTCTATACTTGATAGACAACGGTGCCAAGATTATTAAATTCCTAGATCGTACATTTAATATCAATCGGAACTATGCAATGGAAATGTTCGAGTTTATTATGAATAATCATAACGGTTGTGTATTCCAATTCGAGATTACCGCTGATATTATGCGACCTGAGGTGCTGGATTATTTAGCCCAGAATGCACCGCCAGGAATATTCCGTTTTGAGATTGGTGTGCAATCAACGAACGATATTACCAATGAACTTGTGAAAAGACGTCAGAATTTCACGAAGTTATCCCGTACTGTGAACACCATTAAAGCATGTAAGAATATTGATCAACATCTCGATTTAATCGCAGGATTACCTGATGAGGACTACGATACATTCCGTACAACGTTTAATGATGTCTTTGCCATGGAGCCAGAGGAATTACAACTTGGATTCCTTAAGATGCTTAGGGGAACAGGATTGCGTAAGGATGCGGATAAATATGAGTACAAATATATGGAATACGCACCTTATGAAATTCTAAGCAGTAATAAGTTGTCATTCGCTGATATTATCCATTTGAAGCGACTAGAGGATGTACTTGAGAAATATTGGAATGCACATCGAATGGACCATACGTTAAAGTATCTTATGAAGAACGAATTCGATTCTCCTTTTGACTTTTTCCAAGATTTCGGGGATTACTGGGAGGGACAAGGTTGGCAGAAGATTGGTCATCAATTAGAGGATCTATTCCTTCGACTTCATAAGTTCTTAGAATATCGTGGTGTACAACGGATGGACATCATCTTAGGACTAATGAAACTTGATTATTTCATGAATCATAAGTACAAACCACGTACGATTTGGTGGGATTCACCATTACCTAAAGAGAAATGGTCAGGACTTATGAAGATGCTTGCAGAAGAACCGCAAGCCGTCTCCGCAGAGTTCCAAGCACTCGAACTTGATGAGCGTGGATTACAAAAACATGCGGTGATCGATGTGCTCCCATTTGATTTAGATGAATTGTTACAACAAGGAATGGATGTTGTATCAGATAGAAGAGACCAGCAGACATTGCTAGTTGTTCTATATCAGCAGGATGAGAGTCAACGTCCTCAATGGCATACAAGGAAGTTAGAACAGGTCAAGATATAGTATGAATTGGCTACAGTAATAACAACATGAAATAACGGCTACGCGTCCCCTAAGGATGGCGTAGCCGTTATTTTTACTTATGAAGATAAATGCCGGTCCAACCAATCGAGCAGGTTCGATGTTACTTCATCCCGATTAATCTCATTTAGCATTTCATGTCTTCCACCAGGATAAAGATGGCATTCTACATCATGTATACCTAAGTTATCATATATCTGTTGAAGACGTGGTATGCCTTTTCCATAGTTACCAACGGGATCCTGATCTCCGGCAAATAGATAAATGGGCTTATCTTTGGGAATGTTTGAGTAATGACTTGGTTTTTGTATGTCTAGTAAAAAGTGGAAGAAGTCGCGAAAGAAGCTTGCTGTACAGATCTCTCCACAATAGGGATCCTGTATGTACATATCCACTTCTTTCTCATCCCTAGATAACCAATCAAATGCAGTGCGTACAGGGGATACCCGACGATTGTATCGGCCAAATATAACGGTGTTTAGAAGTAAACTATGATGTGACGGACCCTGAATTCTCATTAGGAATTGGGCAAAGTACTTACCTACAGATAGATTGGGTTGAGGTCCATTGGACCCTGATAAGATATAACCCGAGAAGGTATCGCCATGCTGTTGCATAATGCGCTGCACGAGAAATGAACCCATACTATGACCGAGCAGATATAGAGATAGGCCGTTGTACTTATCTTTGATCATAGCCGTTATCTCAAGGATATCGTTCATCATTCCGTTAAAAGCGTCTTTGCCGCAGTCACCCAGCCGTTGTAGGTTGATGGCAGATTTACCGTGACCTCTTTGATCGTGCGCATATACTGCATAACCTGAATCGCAAAGAGAGGACGCAACTCTAGAATAACGATCCGCAGTCTCGGCCATGCCATGAACGATCTGAATGATACCTTTAATAGGGCTAGAACCTTCAGGAAGCCACTCGTACATATGCAGTGACATACCATGCTTATTAATGAATGTGAAAGAATTCCTTCTCAACATGATTCCTCCTTCTACAACGCAAATACAGCATTACTCCATAAGTTATAATTATGGAAGATAAGAACGAAGAACAGTTGCGTTTCCTTCTAACTCATAATGTTGCAAGTTGGCTGGCAATAAGAAACTTTGACCTGCTTTATAAGCTAGAGATTGACCTTCCCATTTCAGTGTTCCTTGACCCTCGCAGATAACAAGTATGGCAAAGCTAGTAGGAGTCGTTGTAAGAGACCAGCTTCCGGATACAATCCCTTTTTCAACGATGAAATAAGGTGATTTGGCAAGCTGTAACCATTCACCAGGTACTGCATTATTTGTTTTCATAGTCGAAGCGCCTGAACCTTCATAAGCAATGACATTGAGAGAATCCTCAATATGTAACTCACGAGGTTGTCCATCCAGACCCGGACGATTATAGTCGTAAATACGGTATGTGGTGTCTGAATTCTGTTGGATTTCAGCTACCACGACACCTGCACAAAGTGCATGGACTGTACCAGCAGGAATATAGAAGGAATCTCCAGCTTCAACAGGAACTTCTCTAAGACTGTCTGTAATCGTGCCATTCTCCAGTGCTAACTTCAAGGATTCGCGAGTAACACCATCATTTAGGCCGTATATAATTTTGGAACCGGGTTTAGCATCAAGTATATACCACATCTCTGTTTTCCCTAATTCGCCTTCAGGTAGCCCTTCATACTCATCTGTAGGATGAACTTGAATAGATAAGTCATCATTACAGTCGAGAAGCTTGATAAGAAGAGGAAAGCGACCATTGACCTCAGAGAATCCTTTGCTCCCGAACCAATCCTTACCTAACTGTTCACGAACTTGATCTAGTCCTAATCCGACAAGTTCGCCGTTCATAACCTGTGTTATTCCATTTGGATGATCTGCGATCATCCAACCTTCGCCAATATGTCCATCTGGAAGATCTAATCCGAATTGTTCAAGCGCTCGGTCTCCCCATACACGTTCTTTGAATTCTGGTTGGAATTGTAATGGATAAGGTTTTACCATAATAAATCATCCTCTCGATTGTAGTTGGTACGTTGATTTCTTTTCTATAGCTATGAGGTAAGGTGCATCAGATCGTTGTAGCTGTCGGTATATAATGGATTGTCCCTCCGACTGTGGGATAAGAGATGCCCACTGATGCACGGCCTCTGATTCAGAATCTCCCCCGGGATGTCCTGGGTATAAGGCAATGGTTAGAATACCTTTAGGACGCAGAAGTTCTAGTGCCATCTGTAGCGCTACGATCGTACTCTCTGTCAAAGTAATAATCTCTTTGTTGGAACCACTTGAGGGTAAATACCCAAGATTGAACATGATAGCACTTAGCTTGCCATGATAATCGGATGGTATCTGGGTTCTCATGTGCGCATGACTCTGAAGAAGTAATGTTACTGGCGCTAGGCTGGAAGTTGAATGCTTCTCTAATCTCCGCCTCGTAAGTGCTAGTGCATCTGATTGAATATCAAATCCATATACTTGACCCTTCGGCCCAGCTAGTTGTGCCAAGAATAAGGTGTCCGAACCTGTCCCTATCGTTGCATCAACTGCAACATCTCCTAATTTCATGCGCTCAGACACTAGCTTGTGCGCGAAGCTTAGAATAGAGAGGAATCCCATATTTATGCGTTCCTCCAATACTTTCCTTGCCAAGTATCTCGCTCTTTAAGTTGAGCATCAAAGGCATTAAGAACTTCCCATTTGTTCAAGCTCCACATAGGACCGATAAGTAGATCTCTTGGTGCATCACCTGTAAGCCGATGAACGACCATTTCAGGCGGTAGTATTTCTAGCGTGTCTACGATTAGCTTAACGTATTCATCTTTCTCTAGAAATCGTAACAGACCGGCTTCATATTGCTTGACCATTGGTGTCTTACGCATAAGATGTAACAAGTGGATTTTGATTCCTTGTACATCCATTTGAGCGACAGCGCGGCCCGTTTCAAGCATCATTTCATGACTTTCTTGCGGTAGCCCATAGATGATATGAGTACATACACGAATATTATGTTTGCGTAGTTTCTCTACTGCCTCTATATAGACTTGCGTGTCATGAGCCCGGTTAATCAGTTCAGACGTAGAGTCGTGTATGGTTTGAAGTCCCATCTCCACCCAAAGATAAGTACGTTCGTTTAACTCAGCTAGGTATTCAACAACATCATCTGGCAGACAATCCGGTCGAGTAGCAATAGATAAGCCCATCACTCCAGGCTGTTCTAAGATAAGTTCGAAGTATTCCCTTAGTTCTTCGACTGGTGCGTATGTGTTCGTATACGCTTGGAAATAGCCAATGTATTGTGCATTGGGCCATTTCTTATGTTGCTTATCTCGTATTGTATTGAACTGTGTAACAAGATCATCACGTCTGCTTCCTGCGAAATCGCCAGATCCCCTTGCACTACAGAAAGTACAACCGCCTTTTGCGATGGATCCATCCCGGTTGGGACATGTGAAACCAGCATCAAGCATAACTTTGAATACTTTATCATTAAATTGTTGATGCATCTCGTAGTTCCAAGTATGAAATCTTTTGTCACCCCATAGCAATGGGTTGGCGGTAGTAGAATGGTTCATTAGGTGCTCCTTTTGTAAAAACCTTTGTATAAGACATACAGCGACTATTATATCAAAAAGAAAGGCAATTGTAATGTTATGTCTAGGCACAGTTGTTATTAGCTCTTTACATTTGGTTAGAAGTTAGGCACAATATTGCAATAGTGATGATTTTATACAATCCATAACTTAACCTGAGTCTATATAGAATGGAAAGTGGAGGGAAAACATGCGGTTACGTGGTAGAAAAGGCATACGTGAAAATTTAGAGGAACAGAAAGAACTCGTTATTTTGAATCCCAAAGAATACAAAGGTAAATGGGCTTCCTTATTCGGAAATGACAACCCGATTCATGTAGAATTCGGTATGGGAAAAGGTCAATTCATCGCACAGATGAGTGTTAACCATCCGAACATTAATTTTATCGGTATTGATGTATATGATGAGCTTATTCGACGTGCTAGTGAAAAGGCAACGAATGTATGGGCTGAAAAAGGAATGGCACTTCCACCTAATCTTCGCTTAGCTTTTGCGAATGCTGAATACGCTGAGGATGTTTTTGAAGTTGGGGAGTTAGAGCGTGTATATCTTAATTTTAGTGATCCATGGCCAAAGGCTAAGCACGCAAGGCGTCGCCTGACACATCCGCGTTTCTTAGAGAAATATGTGTCAATTCTTAATAAGAATGGTGAGATCCATCTGAAGACGGATTCCCAAACTTTGTTCGAATTCTCGTTAAACTCATTTGCAGATGTAGGATTACAAATGAATAATATATCTCTTGATCTGCACCGTGAAGGATTTCAAGAATGGAATGTCATGACGGAGTACGAATCGAAATTCGTGGGTCAAGGAATGAATATTTATCGATGTGTTGTTGTGGTCGGGGAACAATCACTACAGCAATTTATGATGGAACGATTGAAGAAGTATCGGCTTCAAGAGAACAAGCCGGATATTGAATCTGCAGCAATTGAAATGAAATAGAGATGATACCAAAAGAGCCTTCCAGGTCATAATAATGACTTGGAAAGCTCTTTTGAATCGAGCATATCTATAATGCTTTGAGCACTTTGCATAGGATGATATTGTGCAATAGTCTCCAGATTCTTTTGTCTGGCTGTGCGAATATCTTGGTATTCATACATTAGCTTATGTACCCATTTCTCGATGACATCGAGCGAGCGGATGTTCTCTCCTAGCCCTAGCGATGTGAAGTATTGAGAGTTCTCTTCTTCTTGTCCAGGAATGGCTAGATGAAATAGCATAGGGATACCTTTGGCTAACCCTTCTGAACAGGTCATACCACCAGGTTTAGTCACAAGAATATCAGATACTTCCATTAACTGATCTATTTCACGAACAAATCCGACGATATGAATGTTTGGGTGTGTATACTGAGAATTTGATTTCATTTTATGAAGTGCCTTATCATTACTGCCAAGGCAGAATATGATTTGAATATGATCACGCCATTGAACAAGATAGTCATTCACCACATCATCGCTAATCATTCCCCATCCGCCTGCCATAACTAACACCGTGGGCATGTCATGAAGATGAAATTTCTCACGAATGCTCTCCTTACTTGGATGCTCCCAGAAGTTAGGATGTATAGGGATTCCCGTGACTTGAATTTTGGATGAGGGAACATTCCTGCGCATCAGTATATTCTTAACTTCAATCGTCGGCACTAGAAACTGATCTACTTCAGGACTTATCCAATTGCCATGTGCATCATAATCGGTAATAACGGTACATAATGGGACGGTTACACCTAAACGTTTCAGACGAGCAATGACGGCATTTGGAATAGGGTGTGTGCAGATAATAATATCTGGACGAAGCTGATTCACCACATTGCCAGAATGGGTATAGAAGATACGATGGAGTGCGAGCGTTGTTAGACGATTCAAGGATTTCTTATACTGGGATTTATACATCATCCCAAATAGCCTTGGTTGTGACGTAAGGGTCTTCTTATATGCTGTTATGATTAACGGTGCGACTCTAGGATTCAGGAAGCTACCGAGTTCCATCACTTTCGTGTTTATATCCGGTGATAGTCTGCGAAGACTGCTTGAAAGTGCATAGGCTGCTTGAGTATGTCCTGTACCAAAACCTTCGGATAATAATAACACTCTTTTTTTAATCAATGTTCATTCACCTATTCCTACAGGGTTTGCCATATCATAACCATATCCAGTTTATGACCATATTGCAACAGTTATAGCTGCTACGGAAGTACCGATGGCGGCTCCTGCTAGAACATCTGAAGGATAGTGAAGTCCAAGATAAATTCTAGAGAAACCAACTAATATGCTCAGACTAAGAAATAACGGCATCATTTCCGGAAACGCTATACAGAATGGAATGGCTGTAGAAAAGCTTGCAGTCGTATGACCCGATGGAAAGGAATGATCACTCAAAGGGTTTCGGAATGTGTGCGTTTCTGGTAAAGCAAGATAAGGTCTGATTCGTGGGTAAAGCTTCTTAGCGATAGCCACTGGAATATGACTTAGCGCAAGTGCTACGGCTGCTTGTGAGGCAACAACACTCCATAAAGGTGGACCAAAAGCCCATACTAATAGACAGATACTGATTGTAAATGTAGCCCCACCTAAATAAGTGAGGTAAAACAGCACAAGGTTCAGGAATCGATTATGAAGGCGACCATTGATCCATTGAAATAGTTGTTGATCTAATTTTACTAGTTTGTAGGTGAGTTCTTTCATCTGATTGCTCCCCTATGGCTCGAAGCCATGGTATATATTTAAAAGCGGTCATGATCATTATTTTAAAGTTGAACCAATTCTATTGTAACATATTTTCCAATGTCCTTTAAATTTCTTGAGCAAAGTTTGAATTACTGTTGGGTAAAAGATATGATTAATCGCATAATCTAATCGTTTGATTAAATAGTTTTTAATATAATATAACTTTTATGTTGTTCCTTACGTCTGTAAGGATGAAGTTATTTATTTATATAAATGGTTATGAGAATAATAAACGGGATGTGAAACAGAATAAGAAGCATATAGTCGATAAGAGGACATATTCCTCAGAATGATGAAATAGTTACCTTATTATAGCGATAGTGTAGGAAACTTATGATAAGAACAGCTCAAAATGAACGAAACTCTTTTTGACAAACAAGTAAAAAGCGTACATTATTAATACTGCTCTTATCATTAAAGACTAGGCAAGCCTTAGGGTCAAAGGTAAAACTAGCAATAGAATTAAGATTGATAGTCAATCCATAGAGATAAAATAGAGGTCATTGTAACAAGTACAAGGCATTTAGAGAAAAAAGATGCTAAGGGTTAAAAAAGGGGGCTTTAAAGATGGTTTTAGATTCTATATTTGTAACGATTCAAGTCATTTTGGCTTTTGTCGGTTTGTACCAGTTTGCATTTTCTTTATTCGGTCTGCGTAGAAATAAAAAGAAGCAAATATTTGCACCGAATAAATCATTTGCAGTTCTAGTCGCAGCTCATAATGAAGAGCAGGTCGTTGGAGCACTTATGGACAATCTGAAAAATTTGGATTATCCGAGTGAATTATATGACGTATTCGTTATCTGTGATAACTGTACGGATAGTACGGCATCCATCGTTCGAGAGCACGGGATGAATGCTTGTGTGCGTACGAATAAGAACCTTCGTGGTAAAGGTTATGCCATTGAATGGATGTTGAAGGAACTTTGGAGCCTTCCACGTCAATATGACGCAGTGGTCATGTTTGATGCAGATAATTTGGCAGCGCCGAATTTTCTAAGTGAAATGAACAATGATCTGAATTCAGGTGCACGTGTTATTCAGGGGTATATCGATACAAAGAATCCAGAAGACTCATGGATCACTGCAGCTTATGGTATTTCATATTGGTATATCAATCGTTTGTGGCAACTATCTCGTCACAATATGAATATGGCGAACTTTTTGGGCGGAACGGGTATGTGTTTTGAAACGAAGTTGTTGAAGGAAATGGGTTGGGGTGCTACCAGTTTGGTTGAAGACCTTGAATTTACCATGCGAAGCGTACAAAACGGTGTGTATCCGAGGTTTAATTATGATGCTAAGGTCTTTGACGAGAAGCCACTTACTTTTAAAGCATCATCGAGACAACGACTACGTTGGATGCAAGGACATTTTACCGTAGCGCGTAAATATTTCTTCCCATTGTTGTGGCAAAGTATCAAAGAAAGAAGCCTTGTGAAATTCGATTTAGCTTTATATGGCGTTAATGTATATATTGTACTTCTGACATTTATCATGACAGGGGCGTTATTCGTGGATATGGCCTTCTTTAACGGTCCTAACATTGCGAATATCTATGGATACTTACCTGTATGGCTGAGTGTTGTAGCTGTAGCTGCGAATATACTTACCTTCTTTGCTGCAATGGCATTAGAGAGGGTTACCTTTAAAAAGGTGTATTTATATCTCGTGTTCTTCCCGATCTATCTTATATCTTGGTATCCAATTACGGTTTATGCTTTCTTCACACAAAACAATAAGCAATGGAGTCACACGGAACATACTCGTGTGATTCGCATGGAAGAAGTAGTTCAAAGTAAGCAAGCATAGAAATAAATCTTGACAATGGGTATGTCTAAATGATATATTATTTTAGCGTGTTAAATGAATATTTGGATTTAAGAAGAAGCACCAGCTTCTCACCTGCCCAATACCTATTGGCTGGTTATTGATCCAATTGATTTGTGAATGTTATATTTCATGGATAATTGATCATAAGGATGCTGGGTGATAAACCAGCATCCTTTTATTTTGTTTTAATTGAAATTAATTTGGAGGTGGACGGTTATCAGTAAGGAACATATGATCAATGACGAAATTCGGGCCAAAGAGGTCCGCTTGGTGGGAGCAGAGGGAGAACAAATTGGTATAACGCCAATTCGTGAAGCACTGCAGATGGCAACGGATCTTAATCTCGATTTGGTAAATGTAGCTCCTCAGGCTAAACCGCCGGTGTGCCGCATCATGGATTACGGTAAGTTCCGTTATGAACAGCAGAAGAAAGAAAAAGAAGCTCGTAAGAATCAGAAAATTGTAGATACCAAAGAAGTATGGTTCCGTGCAAACATTGATGAGCATGATTACCAAACAAAACTTCGTAATGTCGTAAAGTTCTTAAAAGAAGGCGACAAGGTAAAATGCTCTGTGCGTTTCCGTGGACGTGAAATTGCACACGCAAGCATCGGACAAAAGATTCTGGAGCGTGTTAGAGAAGAAGTAGCTGAACACTCTAGTGTTGAGCGTTTCCCGAAGCTTGAAGGTCGCAGTATGATTATGATATTGGCTCCTAAAGCTCAATAATCCCGAGGAGGAACTATTATGCCTAAAATGAAAACACACAGCAGTCTTAAAGCTCGCTTCAAGATTACAGGAACAGGTAAAGTTATGCGCTATAAAGCATTCAAAAACCACCTATTGTCACATAAATCTGCACGTCAAAAGCGTGTACTTGGAACGAATCCAACAATGGCACCAGGTGACGTAAAACGCTTGAAACAAGGATTATCTAACTTGAAATAATTAACAACATTTATTTGGGAGGTTTACTAATATGGCAAGAGTAAAAGGCGGATTTGTCGTTCGTCGTAGACATAAGAAAGTATTGAAACTCGCTAAAGGTTATTTTGGATCGAAACATCGTATTTTTAAAACAGCAAATGAGCAAGTCATGAAATCATTGGTTTATGCATACCGTGATCGTCGCCAAACGAAGCGTAACTTCCGTAGATTATGGATTGTACGTATCAATGCGGCTGCACGTTTGAACGGATTGTCATACAGTAAGCTAATGCATGGTTTGAGATTAGCTGGTGTAGATATCAACCGCAAGATGCTTGCTGATCTAGCTGTTCATGATATCACATCATTTAACTCTATTGCTTCTGTTGCTAAAGAGAAAATTAACGCTTAATTGATTAAGCGATATACAACAAACCCAATGTCTATATGGCATTGGGTTTGTTGTATATTGGTTGATTATGAAATTGGGCGAAAGAACAAACGGGTAATCAAGGTTTAGAATAGACTGTATGGAAAGCAAGAGAAGGAGGGAGAATATGAAACATACGGTTATGCAACGTATCCTAAGGGATCCTTCTTTTGATAGATAAGGTCTTATCGGTTAATAGATGAGTGACTTTTCCATCTGATAGTACTTTGAAGAAGTGTGCATTTTGCTGATCTTATATCCTAATTTCTTGTAGAAATTCAGACCGTTAATATTTACAATATCTACCATTACTTTAGACCGCTTGCATCCGCGTGACCTAGCAAATTGTTCAGCGTGGACCATCATGAGATTTCCCCAACGTTTACGTTTAGCAGCGGGTGCAACGGCTAACATGTCGATATATAGCAAGTCACCATGTAACATGAAGTGTACAAAGCCCAATGGGTCGTCCTCATAATATACAGAGGCGACAAGCGTCACGCCATGTGATAAACGTTGCAGTATGTTGTTCTTGATTTCAGTGATTTCTGTTGTGCTTAGGTTCGATAATGGGACAAGCTCGGTTTCAATTAAATGAATGATGACGATATCATCTTGCTTAGGTCGTCTATAGCGGATCATCCTTCATTTCCCCCTTCCCTATGCAGTTTATGATGAGTGAATCCAATTCATCATATGTTCATTAAGGGGCTATGTGTGCTTCGTATGAACAAGTAATTTGGTTATTCACATGGTATATTGAATAAATTATTATTAGGAAGGGTATTGACTATACAGGTAGATGAATCATATAATACGAGTAACATTTTAACGAGTATATGTCATCAGCTATGAAGAGGACGAAGTTTTAAGGGCTCTATTGTTCAGAGAGTGTGAGGATCTGCTGCAACCTCCACCAAAATCCCTTATATACGAGCTCACCTCGGAGCTATCCTCCTGAAAGGCAATAGTGCTTAATAGGGAGTATCGATTAGTCAACGTTATAGACTACAGGTATGTTTATTTATACTTGGCAAGGCTTTGTATTGCGAAATACATAGCAAACATGGGTGGTACCACGGAGGATTCAACCTTTCGTCCCTCACACAGAGATAGGTCTGTTGTGGGGGACGGAAGGTTTTTTTGCTACAAAATAATGATAATCTTGATAGGAGGAAGACGGATGAGTGAGAATAAAACTGAACTGACGTCGATCGAGCAATTACGAAAGAAATGGATGAAGCCGGAAGTCATTAGCGGCTCAGAAATATTGTTGCGTAGCCTTCTTCTGGAAGATGTGGAATGTGTCTTTGGTTATCCGGGTGGGGCTGTGTTATACATCTACGATGCTATGTATAATTATAAAGAATTTAAGCACTTGTTGACACGACATGAGCAAGGAGCCATTCATGCTGCAGACGGTTATGCAAGAGCAAGTGGTAAAGTAGGGGTGTGTATTGCAACTTCTGGTCCAGGAGCAACCAATTTAGTAACGGGGATTGCTACAGCATATATGGATTCCGTACCTATGGTGGTAATCACGGGTAACGTGGCTACGAGCTTGATCGGAACCGATGCATTTCAAGAAGCAGACATTACCGGTATAACGTTACCCATCACGAAACACAGCTACTTGGTAAGAGATGTTAATGATTTGCCAAGAGTCATCCATGAAGCATTCCATATCGCGAATACAGGACGCAAGGGCCCAGTATTGATCGATATTCCTAAAGATGTATCCGCTGCAATGACGCTATTCAAACCAAATGATACAGCTAACGTGCGTGGCTACAACCCATGTACTGTACCTAACAAGATACAATTGGATAAGCTTGTAACTGCAATAAATGAAGCGAAAAGACCTTATATACTAGCAGGTGGTGGAGTAATCTATGGTGGAGCACATGATGAGTTATTCGAATTCGCCACACGTACAGAGATTCCGATTACAACGACGCTTCTAGGATTAGGAGCTTTTCCAAGCGGTCATGATTTATGGACGGGTATGCCAGGAATGCATGGAACGTATGCTTCGAACAATGCGATTCAACAATGCGATCTGCTAATTAATATAGGTGCTCGATTCGATGATCGTGTAACTGGGAAACTGAATGGTTTTGCACCACATGCTAAGATTGTCCATATTGATATCGATCCTGCGGAAATTGGGAAGAATGTAGCGGTAGATATCCCGATTGTAGGCGATGTTAAGACAGTTCTTCAGATGCTGAATCCTATGATCAAACGTGCGGATGAAGCGGATGAGTGGAGAACACTAGTTGCAGAGTGGAAAAAGGAATACCCTTTCAGATATACAGACTCGGAAGAAGTATTGAAACCGCAGTGGGTTATTGAAATGTTAAATGAAACGACCAAAGGTGAAGCGATAGTCACAACAGATGTTGGACAACATCAAATGTGGGCAGCACAGTATTATAAATTCAATCATCCAAGATCATGGATTACTTCGGGTGGATTAGGAACGATGGGCTATGGACTACCGTCAGCCATCGGCGCTCAAATGGCACAACCTGAACGTCTAGTTATCTCCATTAATGGGGATGGTGGAATTCAAATGTGTTCACAAGAACTAGCTATTTGTGCAATTAACAATATTCCTGTTAAGATTGTAATCATTAACAATCAAGTGCTGGGTATGGTGAGACAATGGCAAGAATTAATATATAATAATCGATATAGTCATATTGACCTTGCTGGAAGTCCAGATTTTGTGAAACTAGCTGAAGCATATGGCGTAAAGGGACTTCGGGCAACGACCAAGGAAGAAGCGAGAAAAGCTTGGCAAGAAGCGCTTGATACTCCAGGTCCGGTTTTATTGGATTTTGTTGTTAATAAGGATGAAAATGTATACCCGATGGTAACTCAAGGATCGACCATTGATCAAATGTTGATGGGGGATGAGTAATATGTATACGAAACATACGGTATCCATACTTGTAAATGACCAGCCAGGTGTACTGCAGAGAGTTTCGGGACTTTTTGGAAGACGTGGATTCAATATCGAAAGTATTACGGTAGGTCAATCAGAAGAAGCTGGCTTGTCCCGAATGATCGTGGTAACGATGGGCGACGACAAGACGTTGGAACAAATTGAGAAGCAGTTATACAAGCTAATTGATGTCATCAAAGTTATTAATTTGGGTTCCAAGCCTATGGTAGGTCGAGAGTTGGCTTTAATCAAAGTAAATGCGGAGACGACACAACGTCCAGAGATAATCGGAGTAGTGGAAACTTTCCGTGCATCGATCGTGGACATTGGTTCGAATAGTCTGATGGTTCAAGTGGTTGGAGATTCAAGTAAAATTGATGCTATGATTGAATTGTTATCCCCTTACGGCATTCGCGAGTTGTCTCGCACTGGCGTAACAGCTATGACCCGTGGTAATGCATAATACGATTATGAAATAAATGCCCACTTTTAAAGAGCGGGCGTTTGAGAGATTCACCGGAATGAAAGTGTGTGAATCTTTGGAACACCCGTTCTTTAAAGATATTGTTAAAATGGTTGTGCAATCATTTTGATTTTATCATGGAGGGTTCTTTTAAAAATAAAGGAGGACTTATAAACATGGCAGTTACAACTTATTATGAGCAAGACGCAGATCTTAACGTATTAAAAGGGAAAACAGTAGCGGTGATTGGATATGGTAGCCAAGGACATGCACAAGCACAAAACCTACGGGATAGTGGTGTGAATGTTGTTATCGGACTTCGTGAAGGTAAATCTTCTGTGAAAGCTAAAAATGATGGCTTCGAGGTTCTTTCAGTAGCTGACGCGACTCGTCGTGCAGACGTTATACAAATTCTTATGCCTGATGAAACTCAAGCATCTGTATATAACAATGAGATCCAACCTAATCTTAAGCCTGATGCAACATTGATGTTCTCTCATGGTTTCAACGTTCATTTTGGACAAATTGTTGCACCTAAAGGTAATGATGTGCTTCTAGTAGCACCTAAATCTCCAGGTCATATGGTACGTCGTACGTATGAAGAAGGATTCGGAGTTCCAGGATTAATCGCAATTGAGCAAGATGCAACAGGTAGAGCGAAAGAAATTGGTCTAGCTTACGCTAAAGGAATTGGTTGTACTCGCGCTGGTGTTATTGAGACATCATTCCGTGAAGAGACAGAAACGGATCTATTCGGTGAGCAAGCTGTTCTATGTGGTGGTGTAACTGCATTGATCAAAGCAGGATTCGAAACGTTAACTGAAGCTGGTTATGCACCTGAAATGGCATACTTCGAATGTCTACATGAAATGAAATTGATCGTAGACATGATTTATGAAGGTGGAATGGCTAGTATGCGTGATTCTATCTCGAATACAGCAGAATACGGTGATTATGTTACAGGATCACGTGTAATTACGGATGAGACCAAGAAAGCAATGAAAGAAGTATTGAATGATATTCAACAAGGTAAATTCGCACGTGACTTTATTCTTGAGAATCAATCTAACAATGCATTCATGAATGCAACACGCCGTAATGAAGCGAATCATCCGATCGAAGTGGTTGGAGCACAATTACGTGAAATGATGCATTGGAGCAAGAAGTAATACAACGGTTAACTGTTTTTTTGTGAGCTCCATACTTTAAGACGGTGTAGTAATAAAGCTATGAAAGTATTCCAATGCGGTCGTGCACATATGCGTGATCCGTATTGGATATTTTTAAATTACAAATTATACTTATCAAGGAGGTGTCGGTTATGCGGAAAATATATATTTTTGACACGACACTAAGGGATGGGGAACAATCTCCCGGTGTGAACTTGAATGCACGTGAGAAAGTAGAAATTGCACTTCAGCTTGAAAGATTAGGTATTGATCGGATGGAGGCAGGATTTCCAGCGGCATCCCCTGGCGACCTCGCGGCTGTAAATGCCGTTGCTAGAGCTATAAAGAATGTATCTGTTGTAGGACTTAGCCGATCACGAGAGTCTGATATTGACGCTGTTCGTGAGGCGTTAAAAGGGGCTCAAGATCCTTGTATACACATCTTCTTAGCGACCTCGCCTATACATCGGAAGCATAAATTACGGATGGAAAAGTCGCAGGTGCTAGAAACCGCACAAGCTGCTCTAAGGTATGCAAGTAAATATTTCCCTAAAATTGAATTCTCCCTGGAAGATGCCGGGCGTACGGAATATGACTTCATGGCTGAAATGGTTGCAATGGCAATCAAAGAAGGTGCTTCTGTCGTAAATATTCCAGATACCGTGGGATACTTAAATCCTGCTGAATACGGAGCAATATTTAAATATCTCAAAGAGAACGTTCCAGACATTGAGAAGGTTCAATTAAGTGCACACTGCCATAATGATCTAGGAATGGCTACTGCAAATACATTAGCGGCCATTCAGAATGGTGCTGATCAGATTGAAGGGACGATTAATGGGATTGGCGAACGAGCTGGAAATACGGCAATTGAGGAAGTGGCCATGGCATTAGCTACCCGGGAATCTTTCTTTAATGCTACAACGACACTTCAGTTGACGGAGATCGCTCGAACTAGTCGCTTAGTGAGTAAATTGACAGGAATGATTGTCCCTGGCAACAAAGCCATTGTGGGTGCAAATGCGTTCGCACATGAATCGGGAATTCACCAAGATGGCATGCTGAAAGAAAAGACGACATACGAAATCATGACTCCTGAATCCATTGGTCTAAAGGAAAGCAAGCTTGTACTAGGTAAACATTCAGGCCGTCATGCATTCCGTGATAAGTTGATAGACCTAGGTTATGAACTTGAAGATCAACGATTAAATGATACGTTTGCTAAATTCAAAGATCTTGCTGATAAGAAAAAAGAAGTGTCTGATGATGATTTGTTGGCGTTGTTGGAAGAGAAGCTTGTGGATACGCCAGAAATTTTCAAGCTTGAGACTATTTATGTCACGTATGGTAATGAGTCTGTTCCTACAGCAAAAGTTCGCATTGTGAGAGAACAGCAACATGTCCTTATCGAAGAGGCAGAAGGTAATGGATCCGTAGATGCTATCTATAATGCCATCGACAAAGCGACACAAGAAGCTGTCACGCTGGACGATTACTCCATAAAGTCTGTTTCCCACGGGAAGGATGCGCTTGGAGAAGTTCATGTCGTATTGACACAGAATGATGTGTCTGCACAGGGACGCGGGTTAAGTACGGATATTCTAGAAGCTAGTGCTAGAGCTTATGTAGATGCATTAAATGAGCTATTAGATAAGCGGACATCCTATCGAAATCGTGAAAAAGTGAATTTATAACCCATTTCGTATATTGATTAATAAATGCAGGACTGCAAGATTTATAAATTGCAGTGCCTGCATTTTGTTTGTCATCATTGTTGGACTTATAGGCGAAAGCTATCAATCTCATAGATTCTATATCTTTGTCAAATCAGCTGAAAGTGTGATACAACAATATATAGGTGAAAGACAACCGTGTAAATTATAAAAGAGGAGCGATATACATGTCAGATGTAAAAAAGATTGCAGTCCTTCCGGGAGATGGAATTGGACCAGAAGTTGTTGGAGAAGCTTTAAAAGTATTGAAAAAAACAGAAGAACTTTTTGGTTATAAATTTGAAACGGATGAGGCTCTTTTTGGCGGTATCGCAATCGATGAAATGGGTACTCCACTTCCAAAGGAAACATTGGAACTATGTCAAGCGTCAGATGCAGTGCTATTAGGCGCTGTTGGTGGTCCGAAATGGGATAGTAACCCTGGTGACCTTCGTCCTGAAACTGGTTTACTAGGTATTCGTAAAGCACTTGGTCTATTCTCTAATATCCGTCCTGCAACAGTATTTGATTGTTTGAAGGATGCATCAACATTGAAGCCAGAAGTGCTTGAAGGAACTGATCTTATCGTTGTACGTGAGCTAACTGGCGGTATCTACTTCGGTGAGAAATTCCGTCGTGAAACTGAATTTGGTATTGAAGCTGTTGATACATGTGCTTACAATGAAATGGAAATTACACGTATTGTTCGCCAAGCGTTTGACATCGCTATGACTCGTGACAAACGTCTTGCATCTGTTGATAAAGCCAACGTTCTTGAATCTTCTCGTCTATGGCGTGAAGTTGTCATCAAGATATCAGCTGATTATCCTGAAGTTGAACTAGAACACATATTAGTTGATAACTGTGCAATGCAGTTGCTTCGTCGTCCTTCTAGTTTTGATGTTATCGTAACTGAAAATATGTTTGGAGATATTCTATCTGATGAAGCTGCAATGCTTACTGGTTCGATCGGCATGCTTTCTTCCGCTTCTTTAGGCGAAGGTAGCTTTGGCTTGTATGAGCCGGTACATGGTTCAGCGCCCGATATTGCTGGACAAGGTATATCCAATCCAGTCGCAACAATACTTTCTGTAGCATTGATGTTCCGTCTTACATTTGGTTATCATGATGCAGCACAGTCTATTGAAGATGCTGTGAAAGAAGTTCTTGATGCCGGTCACCGTACTAGTGATATCGCAGTTGATAAGAGCCAGGCAATTGGAACGACAGCAATGGGTGATCTAATTGTTGCTGCAATGAAAAAATAAGTTAATTATAATTACTATAAATAAATACTCCTTATAATCTTGACATTGATTTAGGTGAATGATAACATTTGTAATGTAGCATTCAACGTAGATAAGTTGAGACATTAGATTAGAGAAGTTAGTATTTCTCTTACATATTATAAGGAGGAATTAGATTATGGCAGAACGTTTAGTAGGTAAAGCAGCACCGGATTTTACAATGGAAATAGTATCAGGTGATGGTAAGGATTTCGGTAAAGTAAGCTTATCCGATTATCGTGGTAAATGGCTTGTATTCTTCTTCTATCCATTGGACTTCACATTTGTATGTCCTACTGAAATTACAGCATTAAGTGATGCTTATGCTCAATTTAAGATTTTGGATGCAGAAGTATTAGGTGCAAGTACAGATTCTATCCACAGCCACAAAGCATGGTTGACTACACCTAAAGACTCCAATGGCCTAGGTAACATTAACTTCCCATTGGCTTCAGATATCACCAAAAAGGTAGCTAGCGATTATGGTATCCTTATCGAAGAAGAAGGTATTGCACTTCGTGGATTATTCATTATCGATCCAGAAGGTGAATTGAAATATCAAGTCGTTAATCACAATGATGTCGGACGTAGCGTAGAAGAAACCATTCGTGTTCTACAAGCTCTCCAATCGGGTGGCTTATGTGCAATGAATTGGAAGCCAGGCGATAAGAATCTTAAGGGGTAAGTACAAGCCTTTTAAATCATAGTCCTTTACAATGATATGCCCCTTATCTGGCTAGATAGTGCCACGTAGGGGGTATTTTGCTAACAAAACAGATAATGATCAATCTTATGATTGGTTAGGTTAATTTTGGGTAAAAAGAAGGTATGGTTTATCTGGATAACGAATATTTTATAACAAGATATAGCAAAACGAGGAGGGTGAGCGATCATGAGTTTTTGCTGCGGAGCAAGTATGGTTGGTACAAAAGGAACCCTGAAGCATTATCGAACTCAAGTGCATAACGTTCCACTTCTCCTATGTCCGGTTTGCCAAAGGGTTGAAGTTCATTACAAAGTAGAAAATGAATATGAGATTCTGGCAGAATATGCTCATGGAGACGGCGCATTTGAGGTTGACTTCCAAGATTATGTAACAGAAGATGAGTCGGCTATATTTGAGAATGTTGTTAATCAGGAGACGGAAGACCCGCATAGTCTTGTTCAGAATCAAATTGATATGGCTTTGGATCTACTCGTTGTCGCCAAACAGGTTGATGATGAGAAATGGGCTAGGGAACTTAAAACTAGACTAGCAGTGATGAGTCAACGAAGAATTCGTCTTCAACAAAAGACTTAGAATAACTGGATATTATGATGTATGGAAGAAGGAATTCGCAACAGCGAAGTCCTTCTTTTTTTTGTTTTATTACGATTATTAAAAGTATCCCATTTTATTCTATTTTTCGACAGTATCTCTGATTGACGATATTCTATTTGTTTGTCTATGATGAATATAGCATAAATGTTGGAAGGAAATAGTGCATTCTTTTCATTTGATTTAGTTGGTTTTGGGTGTAGAGGAGGAAAAAAGTTGAGATGTGTCCAAGATACAATATTTAAGTCCCTTCATGATTTTCAAATCCCACTACAATTAAAGGATAGGTATGAGAATATATTGGAACATCTAGATTGTGGGATTATTCTCTTTAACGCAAGTGGAAGAATAAGGTACATTAATATGAAGATGGCTAGAATCTTTGAAGTGTCAAGTTCATCATTAATTGGCTGTTCATTAACTCAACTATTGCGTCACCAGCACTTAAATCGATCAACGAAGAGAAGATTGCTAAGTATTTATAAAGAAGCGATATTTAATCGCAAGGCTAATCATGAACTCTGTGATAATGAAGGGCGTCATTGGCTTATTAATATCACCTATGGTGAAGATATGGATGGTGACTTCTTATTTAGCGCAAAGGATGTCACGAATTATAAGAAGATGGAAGAGTCCGCATATCAGAATGATAAACTAGCGATGTTAGGTAAAATATCAGCCTCTATTGCACATGAAATTCGAAATCCATTAACATCGATCCGTGGCTTTATGCAATTATTAAGATCTGAATTAAAGCAACTAGGGAAAGATGAATATGCCAAGATTATTCTCTCGGAGATTGACCGTGCAAATGATATCATCTCTGAATTTCTCAATTCTTCCAAACCATCTATGCCGAACAAAACGATTGTAAATGTCTCATCCTTGTTGAACCAAGTGATTCTTCTGTCAGAGAGTGAAGCATTAATGAAAGGATGCCAGATATTCCTCCATAATGTACAAGGATTTGCATTCATCTTGGTTGATATGAAGCAGATCAAGCAAGTCTTACTCAATATTATTAAAAATGCCATGGATGCGATGGATGATGTGGTAAAAAGTGACGGAGGAAAGATTGAAGTTTATACGAGCATGGTCGATGATCATGTTAGAATCCACGTATCTGATAATGGTAAAGGGATGGATCGGAACACGATGTTGCGATTATTCGAACCATTCTATACCACAAAGGATAGTGGGACAGGTCTTGGTCTCTCCGTAAGCTATGGCATTATTAATAATCATGGTGGTGTTATATCGGTAGAGAGTGAGGAAGGAAAGGGCACACAATTTATGATATCGCTTCCATGTGCTAAGTAAAGCATGCGATGAAGCATTGAGCTTCAAGATAGATTGGCAAAAGAAGTTATCCGGGGGAGAATAGGGTCATTCTCCGGGATAACTTCTTTTCTTATGTGATTGTATGAGATCAACGTCTTGGATATATCTAAATATGAAGTGAATTTTCTGTGTCTTAACTAAGTGTTTGTTCATAGAATCCTGTTAGAATAGGAAATATATTTCGTGAAAGTATTGACACTAACCCTAAGAAAAAAGTACATTTAAGGCAGGTTGATATTGATACTGGTTATCAATATCAATAAGCGAGAATGATAACTTTTAGAACACTTTTTAGAAATGATTAAATATAAAAGACATTGCTCTAACGAGAGGAGAAATAGATATGCCATTAACAATGCTGGATTTAGGGAAGTCTGCCGTGATTGCTGGCTGTAGATCGAAAGAATCAACGCGAACATTCCTTGAGGGGTTGGGGATTGTACAAGGTTCTTTAATTACAATTATTTCTGAGAATGCAGGCAACTTGATTGTAAATGTGAAAGGATCTCGTTTGGCGCTTTGCAAGGGTGTCGCACAGCAGGTCATGGTTCAGATGTAGCTTGAATAGGGGGATAGAGATGGAAACCACATTAAAAGGATGTAGACCAGGTGATAGAGTGCTAATTGTTAAAGTAGGTGGAGAAGGCGCGGTAAGAAGACGATTAATGGATATGGGTGTTACGCGTGGTGCGGAGATCATCGTTCGAAAGGTAGCTCCAATGGGTGACCCTATTGAAGTGAATATTAGAGGTTATGAGCTAACATTCCGAAAATCAGAAGCTGATAATATATTTATTGAGAAGATTGAACAAGCCTAACCTTATCTTGAAATAGAGGTACATAACTTGTGAATTATTGAGAATCATTCTCGTTTAATGATGTGGAGGGAAATAGGAATGTCGCTTAGATTTGCGCTTGTAGGTAATCCCAACTGTGGGAAAACAACGATGTTTAATGATCTTACCGGAAGTACACAGCATGTGGGTAATTGGCCAGGCGTTACGGTAGAAAAGAAAGAAGGAAAAGCTAGAAAGTTCAAAGAAGATATCAAGATTATCGATCTTCCAGGGATATACTCATTATCTCCTTATTCATTAGAAGAAATCATTGCGAGAAATTATATTTTGGATGAGAAGCCTGACGTCATTATTAACATTGTCGATGCAACCAATATTGAACGCAACCTGTATCTAACAACACAACTTATTGAACTTGGTATTCCGGTTGTTATCGCTCTGAATATGATGGATGCTGTTGAATCTAGAGGTGACCAGATTGATATTGGTAAATTAGAGAAACATCTAGGTGTAACTATTATTCCAACTTCTGCTAACAAAGGAAGAGGGACAAAGGAGTTAATTGAGAAGACGTTAGAGGTATCGAGAAATACAATCGTAGGACAACAAGTGAAACCTACTATTATATTTGATACACACATGGAAAAGTCACTACATGTACTGAGTGACATTCTCGCGAAGCAATACCAAGTGAACCAACCGTCTCGTTGGACAGTAGTGAAACTACTTGAAGGCGATGAAATGATGATGGGAACGGTTCAATCCAATAGCGAGATGATGAAAGAAATCACTACTTCGCGCGGTCAATTAGAAGAATATTATGATAATGATATGGAAACGATCGTAGCAGATCAACGATATAAGTATATTTCCAAAGTGATAGGTCACGCCGTACGAAAAAAAGTAAATACAGGTGGGTTAACCGTATCTGACAAAATAGATAGAATATTAACACATCGGATTTTAGCTATTCCTCTGTTCCTGCTTATCATGTATTTGGTATTTACAATTACGTTCGGGTTCATTGGATCATTCACAATCGACACGATCGATCAATTGATTAATGTGACCTTGGCAGACTTCGTGACGAATTTGTTGCAGAATTTGGGCGCAGCGGAATGGTTAGAATCTTTAATTGTAGGCGGAATTATTGCAGGACTGGGAAGCATTCTCGTGTTTGTACCCCAGATTATGATTTTGTTCTTTTTCCTAGCGCTATTGGAAGATAGCGGATATATGTCTAGAGCCGCATTTATGATGGATCGTTTATTAAGAAAAATAGGGTTAAGTGGTAAATCCTTTATCCCCATGATTATGGGTATTGGATGTAGTGTTCCAGCGATCATGGCAACAAGAACATTAGAGAATGAGAAAGATCGAAGGTTAACGATTATTTTGACACCCTTTATGTCATGTGGTGCTCGATTGCCTGTGTATGCCCTATTTGCAGCGGCATTTTTCGTTGATTCACAAAGCTTAGTGATATTCTCTCTCTATATATTAGGAATGGTTATCGCCATATTATCCGGTATTCTTCTAAGGAAGACTTTATTCAAAGGTGAAGCAGAACCATTTGTCATGGAACTCCCCCCTTATCGGTTACCCACGATAAAAGGGTTAATGATTCATATGTGGGATAAAGGAAAGGGATTTATCAAAAAAGCAGGAACGGTCATATTTGCAGCATCCGTTATCATTTGGTTCGGTCAGACGTTTGACTTCTCATTGCATATGGTTGATGACGTCAGCAATAGCATGTTTGGAGCTGTAGGGTCATTTATCGCACCATTCTTTGCTCCACTTGGTTTCGGTGACTGGAGATCATCTGTCGCGCTTCTGACTGGATTTGTAGCCAAGGAAGCGGTAGTTGCTACGATGGGTATTCTTAATAACGTCGCAGATGCAGGAGAAACATCCACACAGCTTATTGCATCACTTCAGACGTATTTCACGCCATTGAAGGCTTATGCCTTCATGACATTCACGTTATTGTATATGCCGTGTATTGCTGCATTCGCAGCGATAAAACGGGAAATGAACTCTTGGAAATGGACCTTATTTACAGTTGGTTATCAGACAGCTACGGCTTGGATTGTGGCCTTCATCGTCTATCAAGGTGGAAGATTGCTTGGCCTTGGCTGATCTATCTACTTAAATCCATATAGAAAGAAGAGATGATTATGATTAATTGGATTCTTGGAGGACTTATTGTTGTTGCAGTTCTTGTGATTGTTCTAAAAAATATACGGAGTCTTCATAAGGGAGAATCAGCATGCTCAGGATGCTCCCTAAGTGAAACGCCAAGTTGCTCTTGTATACACACGGATACGAAGTAAGAAAGACTCGTATGTAATACTTGTAATGTTCGATTATGCTTCGTTTATATGACTAGCTCTTTACATGGAGTATTTCACTCTAGTATGATGAAGTAATATTGTACAGTTGAGGGGGAGCTAGAAGTATGAAGTTGAATCAATGTAAAATTGTAGATTGCACCATTCGTGATGGGGGTCTTGTGAATAATTGGGACTTCAGTGTCGAGTTCGTCCAAAAACTATATGCAGGCCTAAATGAAGCTGGTGTTGACTATATGGAGATTGGTTATAAGAACTCTCCTAAATTGCTTAAAGGTGCTGAGGAAGCGGGACCTTGGAGATTCCTTGATGATGATTTTCTTCGTAAAGTAATCCCTCAAAAGGGAACGACGAAGCTATCAGCATTAGTGGATATCGGACGTGTAGATGTGAATGACATCCCAGATCGTTCCGAAAGCATGATTGATCTTATTCGAGTGGCTTGTTACATCAAAGATGTAGATAAAGCGCTGCAACTCATTCAGACATTCCACGATCGTGGTTATGAGACGACTATCAATATTATGGCTCTGTCTAATGTTATGGAGAATGAGCTGAATGAAGCATTTGAGATGATTAAGGAAAGTGTTGTAGATATTGTATACGTTGTGGATTCCTATGGAAGCTTAGATCATAAAGATATTGAATTTCTGGTAGAGAAGTTCAAGACACAATTACCGAATAAACGTCTTGGCATCCATGCCCATAATAATCTGCAACTTGCCTTTGCGAATACATTGCTTGCTTCGGAGTGTGGAGTGGAAATGTTAGATGCATCTGTCTATGGTATGGGCCGGGCAGCAGGGAATTGTCCTACGGAGTTACTCGTATCCCAGTTGAAGAATACGAATTACAAGTTGCGTCCTGTATTAGATGTGATTGAACAGCTCATGATTCCTTTGCGTGAGAAGGAAGAATGGGGTTATATTATTCCGTACATGATCACAGGATCACTAGATGAGCATCCACGTTCCGCTATGGCATTAAGAGCGACAGCGGATAAAGATAAATCAGCAGACTTCTATGATAAATTGATGTCTCCTGAAGTGACATTTGAAAAGAAGTAATAGGTTAGTTAGCTATAGGTTATGATCACAACAAGGGTATGAAATGAACGTTCATTTCATACCCTTGTTCTATATCAAAAAAAGTTGCAATCGATGTGGAATGATGATATATTATTATTTGTCCTCAAATGACGAATGTCGCTTGAGTTAAAGAACATGACGGGACGTAGCTCAGCTTGGTAGAGCACCTGGTTTGGGTCCAGGGGGTCGCATGTTCAAATCGTGTCGTCCCGATATCTCATTTAACGTGCGGGTGTAGTTCAATGGTAGAACTTCAGCCTTCCAAGCTGATAGCGTGGGTTCGATTCCCATCACCCGCTTTTAACCGTAAAGCCTCTGAAACCCTTGTGGCGCAAGGGTTTTTTATTTTCGCATTTTTCGACAAACCATTGACTACATTTTTGCCATGGGGCAGATCATAGGGCAATTTTGATGTTTTTTGGATTAAGTACCTCAAGTTTATCTACGACCTCCCGGTTGATGATATCAGATTCATGGGTATATTCAGCGCTCATGTCTAGCTTAGCGTGCCGCAGTCTCTCCTGGATCGTCTTCAGATGGGAGCCAGATTCCCGCAGCAACTCGCCGCGCCGGAAGCCTCCAAGCATACAACCAGTAAAGTATAGCCGCCATCCTATCGCGAGCTTGTAAAGGGCTATCAGTAACTGTTCAACCTCAGTCCATGAATAATGTTTCTTGCGGCTTCCAATCTGTTTACGCTCTTTTTTGCTCTGTCCCGGACGTTTCACACCATCAATAGGATTCGAACTGATTACGCCCCAATCAGTTGCAGCGTCAAATATTGATTTGGCAGCTTTGTAAATATTAAGCTTCGTATTTGTAGCAAGCACCGCACCAGTCTTCTTGTTGGTTAACTCAGCGAAGTAGGTGACCAAGTGCAACGTTGTGATCTTGTCCAGCCGCGTATCGCCGAATTCCTCCATGAGTCGAGTGTCCACGATAGCCATTGTATTCTTTACCGTGTATCCACCCATATTCTGATCGGCATAACCTTTCTTCCATTTAGGGATAAAATCCCGAAACGTGAGCTTGCTATTTTTCCCTTTGCTCGAGATCAGTCCGGACTGCACAGTGTCTTCCCATTTGGCTAGTTCCAGTGTGAGCCACCGATCTGTCTTTGTCTGAGAACGTGAAATTTCTGCTGGCACCTCGACAACCATAGATTTCTTTGGACGGTTGACCTTTGACGGATCTCGAGCTACTAGTTTGTACTTATTACCTCCAAGTGGTTCACTCCAAGCCATTTTCTTCAATTAATCCAAACGTATGTTCTTTTTTTGGGTATATGTAAACGACCTTACAGTCGGAAAGCATGAAGGTTATAGATGTATGTAAAACCTCGATAATTCAAGAGGGACGCCATTTCGCAGTAGAAAATCGGATAAGGTGTCACCTACGGATAAAGGATCCTCTAAGGTAAGTAACATGACAGCAAACTCATTTGCTTCTCGCTCATATTTCCCGGATTGAAAAAATGTAATTTTCATCAGTCCAGAAACGGCTGACTCCAGAATGGAGAATAGCGTGCTCTAGCTCGTGCGCGCAGATCACACGTTTGGCAAGCCGTTGAGGAAGCAGACGAACGTTACGCTTTCCTTATCAAGAAACACTATGACGCTTTGAGTGGTAAAGCTGGAGCATTGGTCGTGAAGATGAGGCTGGAACGGGAGAACGGTATCAACATGAATCATAAGAAGATTCGAAGATTAATGCGAAAATATAAGCTCGTTGCTACGATCCGGCAAGCCAATCCCTATCGCAACATGGCAAAAGCTACGCAAGAGCACCAAACGTGTCCCAACCTACTCAAGCGCCAGTTAGACCAAGGAGAGCCCGAGAAAGTGCTGCTGACGGATATTACCTATATGCATTATGGAAATGGACAATGTGCTTATGTATCCGTGGTGAAAGACGGAGCTACGAGACAAATTCTAGCTCACTACCTCTCTTCTTCATTGGCCATGCCAATTGTAGAACGAACATTGGAGAAACTACTTGATCGACTGGATGGCAATATTCATCCAGAAGCCCTTTTACACTCGGATCAAGGAATGCACTATACTCACCCTAGATTCCGCCTTCTCGTACGCAAAGCTGGGTTTACACAGTCCATGTCACGGAAAGGGAACTGCTGGGATAACGCCGCTATGGAGAGCTTTTTCGGCCATATGAAGGATGATTTGGAGTACAAGTCATCTATGACTCTCTTGGAATTACGAACAAGGGTTGATGACTATATCGCCTACTATAACTCCGAGCGATATCAATAGGCATTAAAAAAGATGACTCCCGATGAATTTAGGAGTCACCTATTAACTGCTTCTTAAAGGTCTCTTTGTTAAACTTTCCACAAATACGGTCACAGTTCAAGGAGCAAGCCTGACGATTCGTTATTATACATAGGAGTGATCGTATTGAGTAATGTATACAAAGTCTTAAAGACAGACTCTGAATTCCTCACGGCTGCTCTGTCACAATCCCAAGTTTCTATAATTGAACGCCGTGGTGATTTAGTTGGATGTGCAATTGAGTGTGGTAGTCCGGTTCAGAAGTGGAGTCCAGAGAGTGTTAAGATTGCCGATGCTTATTATCGTCGTGGAGAGTTTGAGTTTAGAATGTTGTTGACTTAGAATACATACATAAAAAACACGTCAGGTATGATGGGAGCGTATCAGTATTTATCTGACGTGTTTTTTATCCGATATCCTCAAGTGATTTCTTTGAATTATTTCGCACATTGCCGATAGTCGAAGTGACTTTATAGGCACAGTGAGTTGTGGTGAGAAGGAAGTGTGCGGCTGGGCAGTCTCCTCAGTGAGGAATCAAGTTCTTGTTTCTGGATATAAAAAAACTAATCCGCACTATTCTACAAAGTACAGAATAGTGCGGACATTTTCAACAGATCATTACATTCTTAATTTACACCGACGCCGAACCAAGTTTTGTGGGATGATATTAGATTTTTGTGAGTAGTATCCCAATTAGAAGCTGAATAGGTATAGTTGTCATTATTAATGCACATTACACTATCTGAGTGATCGGAAACGCCATAATTATGGGCTACTTCATGTCTTGCTGCTTTATATGTTGATGTCTCAGTTTGGTCAAAATTCAAGCTGTAGCCTGTGACAGGATCGCTAGAATACCTATATGCAAGTCCACCATCAGTGAAATGTGAATCTCCTGTAAAACCAATAACCAGATCATAACCTGAATAACCATTGTCCGCTAAATCGGCAAGGAGTGCAGAAGAAGTAGAACCGCTTGAATTCCAAACACTATATGCAACAACATCGAAGTCGATACTGAAATTAGTATTGTAAATATCGTCTGCCGACTCAATAATACGAGTAACCCGATCTATCCAATCTGTGTGTGCGGTTCTGTATTCTTCATCTGAGACTGCAAGAACCTTGACTAATCTACCTTCAAATGCCTTGGTAGAGAAAGAATCCCCTTCGGTTCCTTCGATTCTTTTTTGGCCAATCTCCACACCTTTTTCATTCAAGATCTTTGCAGATGTAGAACGTTCAACAACATAATCGGTTAATTCTGCATCAGGCTGACCAACATCACTAAAATTTATAGGTGTTGATACCATTTCCAATGCCTCATCGCTAGCCTTTGCATACCTTGAATTCGGTATTACTAATGTTGCAATAACTGCTGCTGTAAACAAGAAACGTAAACTGCTTTTCATGTATTAGCACTCCTTCAATATTGACTCCCAAAAAAGGGTTTATATACAAATTATATAAAATGATACATATCCCTTCCTTAACAACATATATTTTTATTTCTTTTCAAATCTTGCCCATTCCGTTCCCTCCTGTATATATAGCATGGAAGTTTTAGAGTCTATGAATATTTCAATATTAGGCGTATAGTCATCCTCATCTGTAAAGGTATTCGTTGAAATCAAGCCATCAGGCTTTGATGAGTAAACCTGAACTCCTTCATATCTTTCAGTGTTGTAATTGATCCAAATCCGAGGAGAGTCTCCTGTTGATTCAGCACCTTTACTGCAAGAAGCTAATAGTAATAATAAAAATGTTCCAGCTATTATTAAACCCAAACCCCGTTTAATCAAAATAACCACTCCTTTCCATTGATTATATCTTATACGTAATTTGTAGTGAATTTGTTTGTATATATGTTTACAAAAAGGCGAATAAGGATGACTGCTTGCCAGTGTACACAAATATGATATAATTGTTCCACAAGCATGTTTAGAATGAAATGCATAGATGGAGTAAAGTAAGCAGTGCCTCTTTACAGGGAGGAAGCGCCAGTTGATTGAGAGCGTTTCTACAGAAATAGGCTGCTGAAGTTCCCTCCGGAGCAGTTCCTTGAACTTAAGTAGGGGATACCGGTTCACGATCCGTTACATCGTTTAAAGTGAGAAAAAGTATCGAATGGAGCTGATTTTGGTTGCTCTATGGTCGGATACGTGTTTTCTAACAAGGGTGGTACCACGGTCTTTTCGTCCCTTTTTTGGGAGGAGGGGCCTTTTTTGTTTGAAATACATTGTACAATACGAATTTTGGGGGGCTTGAAAGGCTATGAAAGAAAGATTAGAAGCGTTGAAGGTGGAGGCGCTGGCACAATTACAAGAAGTGGTTGGTCCAGAGCAACTGAATGATCTGCGTGTGAAGTATTTAGGTAAGAAAGGCGCATTGACTGAAATCTTGCGGGGAATGGGTTCTTTAAGTGCGGAAGAAAGACCGTTGATAGGACAAGTAGGAAATGAAGTTCGTACGGCCATCGAGACTGTGATTGAAGCGAAGCAAATTTCTTTTCAAAAGGAAGAGACAGAAAAGCGTCTTCAAAATGAACGAATCGATGTTACCTTGGCTGGACGAGTTATGCCGCAAGGTGGTGTGCATCCACTTAACAAAGTCATACAAGACATTGAAGAAGTATTTATCGGCATGGGATATAACATCGCTGAAGGACCTGAAGTGGAAACGGATTATTATAACTTTGAGGCATTAAATCTTCCGAAGGACCATCCCGCTCGAGATATGCAGGATACCTTTTATATTACAGAGGAATTATTGATGCGCACACAGACCTCGCCTGTGCAAATGCGTACGATGCAAAGCATGGATGGTAAATCACCAATCAAAGTAATCTGTCCAGGTAAAGTATACCGTCGTGACGATGATGATGCGACACACTCCTTCCAGTTCAATCAGATTGAAGGGCTTGTCATCGGCGAGAACATTCGGATGAGCGATCTCAAGGGAACATTACAGCAGTTCGTCCAAGAGATGTTCGGTAACAATACAGAGATTCGCCTTCGTCCAAGCTTCTTCCCATTCACAGAGCCAAGTGCAGAAGTCGATGTTACCTGCGTGAAATGTGGAGGAAGTGGATGCCGTATGTGTAAGCAGACAGGCTGGTTAGAAATTCTAGGATGCGGGATGGTACATCCGAAAGTGTTGATAGCTGGAGGCTATGATCCTGAGAAATATAGCGGTTTTGCATTTGGTATGGGTGTAGAGCGTATTGCTATTTTGAAATATGGTATTGACGATATTCGCCATTTCTACAATAGTGATATGGCTTTCTTGAAGCAGTTCGCTCGAGTTTAATTTAAAGGGAGAAAGGGGATCGTCATGAAAGTATCCATGGAATGGTTAAAGGAATACGTTGCGATAGAGAATGTTCAAGCAGTGGATTTAGCTGAAAAGATTACACGTGCAGGTATTGAAATAGATGAGGTTGAGAATCGGAATAAAGGTATCAATAAGATTGTTGTTGGATACGTGGTAAGTAAGGAGAAGCACCCCGACGCTGACAAGTTGAATGTCTGTATTGTAGATGCAGGTCAGGATGAGCAATTACAGATCGTCTGTGGAGCAAAGAATGTTGATGCAGGACAGAAGGTGCCTGTTGCATTGATCGGTGCTAAGATGCCGGATGGAATGGAGATCAAAAAGGCCAAACTACGGGGCGTACCTTCTCAAGGCATGATCTGTTCTGCTAAAGAATTAGGTCTAAATGATAAGTTGTTACCTAAAAGTCAACAGGAAGGTATTATGGTTCTGCCTCAAGACGTAGAGATTGGCACGCCGATTAGTGATATTCTCGGACTCAATGACTATGTTCTAGAATTCGATCTTACACCGAACCGTTCGGACTGCTTAAGTATGCATGGCGCGGCATTTGAAGTAGGGGCAATTCTAGGTAGTGCTGTTCATATTGCTGATCCTTTAGACAATATTTCTGAAAATGGCGATGCGGCTTCAACTCATATATCTGTAAGCATTAGTTCGCTAGAATATTGTAGTCATTATGCAGCTCGTTATATTACGGGTGTTACGCTTACGGCATCTCCACAATGGATGCAGAATCGTTTAATGGCAGCAGGCATACGCCCAATCAACAACATTGTTGATATCACGAACTATGTCATGCTTGAATATGGTCAACCGTTACATGCATTTGATGCAGATAAATTGAATAATGGAGCTATTGATGTTCGACTTGCCCAAGCTGGGGAGACATTGATTACTTTGGACGGACAAGAGCGTAAGTTAGAACCTCATATGCTACTCGTTACAGATGGCGTTAAGCCAGTTGCCCTAGCCGGTGTCATGGGTGGAGCTAACACTGAAGTGACTGAGCAAACGGTAAATATATTGTTGGAGTCTGCTCACTTTGATGGCGGCGTTGTGCGTAAGACTTCTCGTCAACTGGGTCTGCGTTCAGAAGCAAGTCTACGATTTGAGAAGGAAGTTGACCGCAATTCCGTGATACCAGCATTGAATCGCGCTGCAGCACTGATCGCCGAACTTGCTGGGGGTACCATTCATCTTGGTGTTGTAGAGTCACTTAGCTCATCTGTTGAAAGATTAACGATAGCGCTCAGCCTTGATAAGTTGAATCGAGTTCTAGGTACGGATCTATCTATGATCCAAGTGAAAGAGATCTTTGATCGTTTGAATTTTGGTTATACGGAAAAGTCATCGGACGTACTAGAAGTGAAGGTTCCATCTCGACGTGGAGACATTACAAGAGATGTTGATCTTATGGAAGAGGTTGCTAGACTGTATGGCTATGATAATATTCCAACAACTGCGATTGAAGGACCGATAACGCCGGGGGCATACACGAAGCCACAAACTCTTCGTCGTGACTTACGTAGATTGCTAACACATGGAGGATGGCAAGAGCTTATTAGTTATTCGTTCACCCATCCCGCTCAGACAACGGTGTTTCCAACATTATCATCAGGGACAAAAGCTGTAAAGTTGGCCATGCCAATGAGCGAGGAACGTAGCGTTCTACGTACGAGTATTATCCCGCAGATGTTAGATGCTGCATCCTATAACGTGAATCGCAAAATATCGGATTTAGCATTCTTTGAGATGGGTCATATTTTCCTCTCTAACGAAGAGCAATTGACCAAGCAACCGCAAGAGGTCCCTGTGCTATCCTTACTACTAAGTGGAAATATAGGACAAAAACAATGGAACGTGAACCCTGTTCAAGTTGACTTCTTCGATCTGAAGGGTGCATTAGAGACAGTATTTACACACCTTGCTTTGCAGAATGCAATTACCTATGTTGCGAATCAACCACAAGGTTATCATCCAGGACGTTCTGCTTCAATCTATCTAGACCAAGGTGGGCGTGGTCAATTGTTGCTAGGTACACTTGGGCAGGTTCATCCAGAAATCCAACTTGAATGTGATCTAGAAGATGTATACGTCGCTGAAATTCTATTACAACCACTGTTTGATCATACAGATTATGATGTTAAATATCGTGATTTACCGCGTTACCCTGCTGTTGAACGTGATATCGCTATTGTTGTAGATCAAAGTACAGAAGCAGGTTCTTTACTATCAACGATTCGCAAGGTAGCAGGCGAACTGTTACAGAGTGTACAAGTATTTGATGTGTACACTGGAAGTAAATTAGGCGATAATAAGAAGAGCGTTGCGATTTCGCTCGTATACCGTCATCAAGAGCGTACAATGACAGATGAAGAAATAACTACATTACATGGAACAGTGGTAACGGCATTAGAACAAACTTTTAACGCTGAACTAAGAAAATAGCAGGAATAGATCATAGTCACATCGAATCCATAGACTTAAAGGTTCGGTGTGGCTTTTTTCAACAAGGGAATTTGTTAGAAACAATGTTATCAGGCATCTCAGAGTGACTCACATAAGAAGGAGGGAACAACAGTGAACAAATCCGAACGTACTCGCGTTTCCGTTGAAATATACGGGAGTTCTTATAAAATTGTTGGAAGCAGTTCCGATTATATGAAAAAAGTGGCCCAGTACGTAGATGAAAGAATGAATAGTATTTCTAAGAATCACGCCCGCTTAGATACACGTAATATTGCTGTTCTTGCTGCTGTTCATATGGCAGAAGAAGCGATTCAAATACATGAAGCCCGTAATGAACTAAAGATGCTTACTGGTGAGCGAAGTGAACTTAGAACGGAGATTAATCAACTACAGACAAGTCGCTCTGAACAGCATGAGAATATGAAGAAACAACAAGAGGAGTCTGCTATCCTTTCGAAAGAGAAGGAAGAGCTACAGGCAGAACTTTCGCGCGTAAAGGCTTCATTACAGAAGGAATTGGAACATAATCAATCATTGCTTCAACAAGAAAAGGATAAGAATCAACAATTGACAGCAAATCAAACGAATCTTGAACGTAAGCATAAGCAATCCATTCAAGAAATGGATAAAGAAATGTCAGATATGCGTAATAGAAATGCTCAACTACAGACGAAATTACAACAAACGCAACAAGAAGTGAAAGAATCACGGGATGCCCACACCGTATTAGATGGGTTGCATAAGCAATCGGTACAAGCGCAAGAGAAAGCCATTCATCAACAGAATACGTTAAAGGCTAACATGACTGTAATCGAGAATGAATCAGCAACGTTAAAAGAAACCTTACAACAATCTGTGAAAGAATGCCGAACACTAGAAGATTCACTTAAATCGCAGATTGCATCTTCCCGTAAAGCAGAAGATGATGTAAATAAATTGTTAGCTGAAGTGAAGTCGTGGAAGATGCTGGCCGATACGAAGAATAAGGAAGTTGCTGATCTGGAAGAACAAATTCTACATGCAAATGAACAGAATGATATTCTAGAATCGGGTATGAAGCTTCTCCATGATGAAGTGAGTGTAATGAAAGAACAATTGGAGCTGGAACTGAATCAGCGACGCGCGTTAGAAGATGAAGTGTTAGATCTTCAGGAACGAAGTGAGAACATACAAACATCTTACAATCAGACGTTGAAACAGTTGGAGGATGCGAGCGAAGAGAAACGAGTGTTGTTGGAAGAAAAGGAACAGATGCATACTTGGCAACAGGAGGTTGCTGCAACGCAACAGAAGTGTCAGGATCTTCAAGGTGAGAAGGAAGTAACTGATCTTGAATTGCATGATATCGGGGAAGCCTTTGAACTCATGGCGCATCAATATCGTTTGCTGCAGGTGGAACATGACATGCAAGGTGAGCAGGAGAAGCAACTGAAGGAAGAATATCATCAATTAAATGAAGAATATAAGAAGTTGAAGACGGAGTATAATGAATGGATCGAGCTGATCGAACAAGATTAAGAATGGATACAAGTAATCCCCCTGTGTTCCAGGAAAGATTCATTTCCTGGAACACAGAGGGATTTCATTGTGTTATTCAACGATTAACTTGGATACCATAGCTGTATGTCCAGTACCACAAAACACAGAACAGATAATTTCATACTCCCCTGGCTCATTAGGGGTAATGACTGCGGAAGGTTTTTTAGTCGTTAGTTGAACATTTAATCCAGGAATCATAACGCCATGATTACCAGCTTCATTCTTAAATACAAATTTCACAGGGACGCCTTTGCTAACGCGATACTCCTGTTGATCAAAGCTATAGTTAGTTGCTTTAATGACGACTTCTTCTTGAGGAGCAACCCCAGTTTCTGTAACACCATTGCTTGCTGAATTTGTTGAGGAAGCGTTACTTCCACATGCAGTTATCGCAAGGAGAAGCACACAACCCATCATGTAAACAAGTACTTTTTTCATAAGTTTACCTCCTTCAAATCTAAATAATGTGACAAATATAGTAATATCATAACTTATATAACCTATATCTGCACATGATGATATGAAGGAATAGTGAACAAATTATGAATTCATAACGAGTTTCTCATCACTACACGGTATAAATGCCCTGGATATAGTACCAAGGCATTTACGAAGGAAATGAAGGTGCACATGTCGGATTACTTAGCTTATCGAGATTCTCTAGCTGCATCATAAGGTGTAGCTACGGGAATGAAAAGATCGATAATCCCAATCACAAGGGCTGCAAGTAGAGCGCCTAGCATTGTAACACTGACGCCACCGACAATAAATTGTGCAATATAAATAACCAAAGCACTGACAATAAACCCTACAATACCTCTGCCAAAGGGATTGATTCTTTTGCCGAATATCCCTTCGACAACCCAACTTAGCAATGCGATAACTAAAGCAAGCACAAGCGCGCTCCAGAATCCTCCAATCGAGAATTGTGGAACAATCCAACCCACGACCATTAGTACCAGCGCCGCTACAATGAATCTAACGACATGACCTAGAAAATGCATGTAATTGTCCTCCTTATACATGATCTCATTGTTATGCAAGAGTTATTGTGTACAATGATGATGGAATTTATGTATGGAAACATTCATAGATAGCGAATTTGATGTGGCTTCGCTATAATAAAGTGAAGATTGAAAGGAGTAGTGAACAATCTTGGATGACAAAATTCTACAAACGTTAGAATATCGTAAGATTCTAAATAAATGTTCTGCCTACACACACACTAGTATGGGACAACAAATAGTTGACCAGCTTAAACCGGATACGAATATTGAAATAGTTATCAAACTGTTGAAGGCGACAGATGAAGCCTATACCATAGATCGTTTGAAGGGAACACCTCCTTTTAGCGGAATTACGGATACGACCGCTGCTACGAATCGAGCACACTTAGGTGGAACATTAAATCCTTCAGAATTACTTGCTGTGAGTAACACGATCCACGGATCAAGACGTATTAAACGTTTTATTGCTAATATTCATGAAGATGAAGAAGTTGCCCTTCTACATGGTATTAGTGAAAATATCTCAGAACAGAAAGTGCTTGAAGATGCCATAAAGTTATGTATTGATGAGAATGCAGAAGTGATGGATTCAGCAAGTGCAGAACTTGGACAGGTACGTAGAGAACTTAGAACCGGTGAAAGTCGTATACGTGAGAAGCTAGATTCCATGATTCGTTCTTCGTCTGTCTCCAAGATGCTTCAAGATCAATTGGTGACCATTCGTGGAGATCGTTTCGTTATCCCTGTAAAAGCGGAGCACCGTGCGCATTTCGGTGGAATTGTGCATGACCAATCCGGCTCCGGTGCAACCTTGTTTATTGAACCAGAGGTTATTGTGACGATGAATAATAAGCTTCGTGAACTGCGGATGAGAGAAGAACGTGAGATTGAAGTCATCCTTCAGAAATTAACGGCTCTGGTTGGGGATCAATCAGAATTGTTGAACATAGATGTTGATTTAATAGGACAACTCGATTTCATCTTTGCTAAAGCGAGATTAGCTCATATAATGAAGGCGACTATGCCTATTATGAATGATCGTGGGTATCTAAAGATTAGAAAAGGACGTCATCCTCTAATCCCGTTGGATCAGGTCGTCCCGCTTGATGTTGAGCTAGGCGATTCTCATACATCCATTATCGTTACAGGGCCGAATACCGGCGGTAAGACAGTAACATTGAAGACAATTGGGCTTGTTAGCCTTATGGCCATGTCGGGATTATTTATACCAGCGGAAGAAGAAAGTGAACTTTGTGTATTTGATGCTATATTTGCAGATATCGGGGACGAACAGAGTATTGAGCAAAGTCTGAGTACCTTCTCCAGTCATATGACGAATATTATTCGTATACTGAAGACAATGAGCGTGAAGAGCCTCATTCTGCTGGATGAAGTGGGAGCAGGGACCGACCCTGCAGAAGGATCTGCGCTAGCGATATCCATTCTAGAACATATACATAGAACAGGATGTCGAATGGTTGCGACGACACACTACAGTGAGTTAAAAGCCTATGCCTATGAACGCGAAGGGATTATCAATGCAAGTATGGAGTTTGATGTGAATACATTAAGTCCTACATATCGTTTGTTGGTCGGTATTCCTGGAAGAAGTAATGCATTTGCTATCGGAGAGCGTTTAGGTCTGCCACAAGATATATTGGATTTCGCTCGTGGTGAAGTGAAAGAAGAGGATATGCGTATTGAACATATGATTTCATCTCTTGAAGATAATCGACTTCGTGCTGAGAATGAACGAGTTGAGGCGGAAAATATTCGTGTAGAGATGGAAGTGCTAAAAAGTGCTCACGAACGAGAGGTAGAGAAGTTAGAGCAATCCCGGGATAAGTTATTAGAAAAAGCAGAATTGAACGCGCAGGAAATTATCCAAAAAGCTCGCCTTGAGTCTGAACGAATTATATCGGAGCTACGTGAACTAGCGATGACTGAAGGCGCTTCAGTCAAAGAGCATAAATTAATCGCCATGCGTAAGCAATTGGAAGAAGCAGAACCCAAACAAAGGAAGAAGACTCCTGCCAAGAGTCAAGTGAAGGTACGTATGATTGAGCCTGGAGATGATGTGAGAGTCTACAGCCTTAATCAAAAGGGAACTGTGGTTGAGTTAACAGGCAATAAAGAAGCATTCATACAAATGGGTATTATGAAAATGAAGGTGAATCTGGATGACTTGGAATTGTTGACTCCCACTCATTCAGACAAGCCGCAGAGCAAGAAGAATGTAACGAATATTAAACGAACTAGGGACGATAATGTTCGAACCGAATTGGACCTTAGAGGAGATAATCTAGAAGAGGCTATTATGGAGATTGATCGATTCATTGACGAAGCGTTCTTAAGTAATTTGGGCCAAGTGCATATTATTCATGGAAAAGGCACAGGGATATTGCGAGCAGGTATACAAGACTACCTTCGTAAACATAGGAATGTTAAAAGTTATCGCTTAGGTAACTATGGCGAAGGGGGTAATGGCGTAACCATTGCTGAGTTGCATTAGTCTAACGACAGTACAATATTTAGGAGGATCATCCCTATGAAGAATTTGGCGCGCGTATTATTTGTTGCTGCTGTTGTCTTTTTTGTGGCGGGTATTATATATTTAAAGAATAGCTAGGGGGAATATTCATTGGAGACAACAGTATGTCCATGGTGTCAGACGGAGATTGTATGGGATGAAGAGATTGGACAGGAAGAAGAATGTCCGCATTGCCAGAATGAGTTGAATGCTTATCGTACACTCAATATCGGTCTTGAAGATGAAGAGGATGAGATAGAAGTGCAAGATGATAAGTCGAGCCATACGTCTTCAGTAGAACAGACAGATAATTCATTATGGGAACCTGACATGATGAGTGTGACACCTGCATTTCGTACCATTGATAAATATGAGGGCAGTCATGATCTAACGCAGTATGAGAAAAACACGCAGAATGTATTGGATCAGCAGGCGGAAGTGCCTGAGTGTCCTCAATGTCATGAATATATGTTGCTAACAGGACAGCAACAAATCACTGGAAATGGATGGAAAGCTACTGCATTACCGATCACCAAGGGTAAGGTATTACAGCCACCCTTTGCAATAGATATGTATGTATGTACTGGATGTTTCCATGTTCAGACTACATTGAGCGAAGAAGACCGCCTGAGATTTGTTGAAGAATTAAGTAAGTAAGAACAACGGTAAATAAATAATCGGCCTCTTTTCAATGTTCTTCTAAGTTAAGAGGCTTTTTCTATGCATATACATTAAAATATTGTAGAATATGTAGTAATCTTATTTTTCGTAGTTACATGAAATAAATGTGATCACTGCCTAGAAATATTTAAGCACTGGAGGGTGAATTATGAAGGAACTAAATGAACTAAAGATGAAAGTGTTAGACCTTCTTAAAGAAGATGCTAGAAGGGCACCGGCTTTACTAGCTACCCTTATTGGTGTAGATGAAGCAGAGGTTGTTCAGGCGATAACAGAATTGGAAAATGACCATGTCATTGTGAAATATGCTGCCGTTGTAAATTGGAGTAAGATTGAAGATGAAAGAGTAACCGCGCAAATTGAAGTGCAGATTACACCTGAACGTGGACGTGGATTCGAAGGAATTGCAGAGCGTATTTACTTATATCCTCAAGTGAAATCGGTATTCTTGATGTCTGGGGCTTATGATCTGTTGGTTGAGGTTGAAGGACGTAGTTTAAGAGAAGTTGCTAATTTTGTGTCTGAGAAGTTATCGACGATCGAATCAGTATTATCAACGAAAACGAATTTTATTCTTAAAAAATATAAACAAGCTGGGATTATATACGAGGAGCAAGAAGAAGAACCTCGTCTTATGATCTCGCCGTAAAGGAGTAAAAGTGATGGTATCACATGAAGAGGGTGCACAGAAGCACAAGAAAGAAATGGATTCTTATTTAGCACCACTCGTCAGGGATATCGCTCCTTCGGGCATTCGTAAATTCTTTGATCTAGTTGCTGCGAATAAGGATATTATTACATTAGGTGTTGGTGAACCGGACTTCGTCACGCCATGGCATGTTCGAGAAGCCTGTGTATATTCATTAGAACGAGGTCGCACAGGATATACTTCTAACGCAGGAACACCTGAGTTACGAGAGGCTATTGGTCAATATTTAAACGATCAATTTCAAGTGAGCTATGAACCCTCGAATGAGATTCTGGTGACGGTTGGGGGAAGTGAAGCAATAGACTTAGCACTGCGCGCGCTTATAACACCAGGTGATGAGATATTGATTCCAGAACCTTGTTATGTATCTTATTCACCGATAACGACTATTGGTGGAGGGGTACCAGTTGGCATTGAGACAACATCGGAGAATGGGTTCAAGTTAACGGCTGAGGCATTAGAGGCCAAGATAACACCGAAATCAAAAGTGTTGATCTTATGTTATCCAAGTAATCCAACTGGGGCTACGATGTCCTACGAAGATTGGCTCCCTATCGCTAAAGTGATTGAGAAGCATGATCTTATTGTGATATCTGATGAGATTTATGCGGAGCTTACTTACAGTGAAGATAAACATGTTAGCTTTGCAACCATTCCGGGGATGAAGGATAGAACCTTACTTGTAAGTGGGTTCTCGAAGGCTTTTGCTATGACGGGTTGGCGTATGGGTTATGTGTGTGGACATGAGGACTTCATTGGTGCAATGCTAAAGATTCATCAGTATACCGTCATGTGTGCACCCGTGATGGGCCAAGTAGCTGCATACGAAGCGCTAACGAATGGCTTAGAGGAAAAGGATCGCATGGTGGAATCGTATAACCAACGCAGACGTCTGATTGTTCAAGGTTTGCGTGAAGCAGGTTTGATCTGTCACGAGCCGCAAGGAGCGTTCTATGCATTTCCAAGTATTCAGAATACGGGATTATCATCAGATGATTTTGCACAAAGATTACTTGTGGAGGCAAAAGTAGCCGCTGTGCCGGGGAATGTATTTGGTCTAGGAGGCGAAGGATTCATTCGTTGTTCCTACGCAACATCCGTATCTCAACTGACAGAAGCGATAGATCGAATAGGTAATTTTGTAGCACAATTGAAAAAAGGTTAAGTAATAATATGAGAATTCAGCAAATTACAATCTAGATCACAATTTTTTTTAATATATATCACTTTTATTTTTAATTTGATATGTTATAATCTGCCTTTGGATGTAGTATGAACTATTTAGGGAGGTTTACGAATTGTTTTGCGCTAATTATGATATGAGTGCACCTCAGAATGGATTTGTTCGAGAAGAAATCCGTGATAGAGGGACTGACCAGATGATGAACTATTCAGATGGTAAGTTTAAGTTGGAGGATGAAATTTGCTGGCTTCGTAATCAAATGGAAGAGTTATTTACGAGAGAGCAGTCGTTTACATCAGACAATGTGATCGAAATCAGTATTTTGCTAGACTTAAAAATTAATGAATATATGAAGATTGCCTCATGCAATAAATAAACAAATAAATAAATAAACAAATAAATTTAAAGAATGGTTCGTCATATAACGAGCCTTTTTTTGATGTATGATATAACTATGATATATTGATCTTGATGGAATAGGAGGGACTTAATGAGGGCGATAGCGAGAATGCTACTTATAGGAATGACCTTAGTGATACTAGCGGGCTGCGGTAAAGATGACGGGAAGGTCACTATTTTTATAACAGATGATATTTATGATACTTCTGATATTCGTGAGCCTTTAGAGAAGTTTGTGCAAGAAAAGGTTGGGGAAGATCAGAAGGTGGAGGTGATCGCATCTCCAATATACAATGAGCAGAAGGTTCTGTTAGAATATGCTGCTAGTAAAAATGAGATTATGATATTACCTGAAACCATTATGAAATCATATGCTAACCAGGGCGCACATGTCGTACTTGATGATGAATTTGATGCGAAGAAATATCCTACGGGTTATTTTGAAGCTGCCGTTCTAGATGTAGAAACGAATGAGACCATTACGCAGACGCATTTATTTGCAATTCCTATTCAAGATATGAAAGTGTTCAAAGACATAAAGTTCGCTAGAGAAGGATTATATGCCACGATCCCTGTAACATCAGATTCATTCGAAGCAGCCATTAAAATGCTAAAGGTGATGACTGAATAACAGTGATGAAGTAACGCTCCAAAAACATAGCATAAGCTTACGAAGTAGTTTTTGACGTAGAAATTCAAGAAGTAGCGCTCCAAAAACTTTAAGGGGGATGTCAAATGAAAGTATATACGCGTACAGGTGATACGGGAGAGACCTCTGTAATCGGGGGGCGTGTGATCAAAGATGATAATCAAGTTGAGGCATACGGCACAATTGATGAACTGAACTGTTTCGTAGGACAAGCAATCAGTCTAATGGGTGATGATCAGCTATTCGTGGATCTGAGAGAACAACTATTAGAGGTCCAACATGAGTTATTTGATTGCGGATCAGATTTAGCTTTTGTTAAGCTTGATGAGAGTAATTATAAGGTGACCGCTGAGTTGGTAGACCGCTTAGAGCTATGGTTGGATACATGTGAGAAGGAGAATCCACCGGTGGAGAGATTTATTCTACCTGGGGGCGACATCTTGTCATCCACTCTTCATGTTTGCCGCACGGTATGTCGCAGGGCAGAGCGTAGAACGGTTACGTTAGGGAAGGAAAAAGATATCAATCCGAATGTGCGTAAATATTTGAATCGGTTATCCGATTACTTCTTCGTGATTGCTAGGACAGCTAATGCACGTAAAGAGATCAAAGATGTTGAATATATTCGTAGCCAAAAGGTGTTTAAGTCATAACGATGGAACAATATTATAATCCTATCGTATACATCGTTTCCCAAGAAGAAGATGGCTGGATGCTGAAGAGAATTTTACAGAAGAAGCTGAACGTATCTCGCAAGCTATTATCTCGATTGAAGTATACCGATCAAGGGATTATGTTGAATCATGAAAGAGTGTATATCAGTGTAACTGTAAGAACTGGAGATCTAGTTGAAATTCGGATGGAGCAAGAGACTTCTGAAGATATCATGCCACAGGATATTCCTTTTGACATACTATTTGAGGACGATCATTTATTAATTGTGAATAAAGAATCGGGTAGAATTGTTCATCCTACACATGGACATTACACAGATACACTAGCGAATGGGGTCGTTCAATATTGGATTGAACAAGGGAAGAACTACCGCTTCCGGCCCGTTCATAGGTTAGATCGCGAGACGACTGGCGTATTGGTTATTGCAAAGAATCCCTATGTTCATCAACATATCTCGGAACAAATGATCGCAGGTGAAGTAGATAAGAAGTATGTAGCCATCGTGCATGGTGTTCCTAGCCTATCTGAAGGAAACATAGATGGTCCGATTGATAGGGATCCCGCTGATCCCCATCTTAGAATCGTTACACCTTCAGGGTATCCATCATTAACCCGATATTGGGTGAAGGAGAAATACCAGCATGGTAGTATGGTAAACATCAAGTTGGAGACGGGTCGCACGCACCAGATCCGTGTTCATATGAGTTCTATTGGTTGTCCATTGATTGGAGATTCATTATATCGACACCCTATATATACACGATTAGAAATGGAACAGATCGATGATTGTTCGATGGGAGATCGTCTGAGTCATGGAAATGAAGTGAGCAAGCTTGATCAGTTCGTGGGTCGTCAAGCCTTGCATGCTTATGAATTATCATTTGTTCATCCCATTTGTCATAAGTTGATGACTTTTAAAGCGCCCATGCCGATAGATATGGAAGCACTACGCCATCAATTGCTGAATGATTTAATTTAGGAGGACGATTGCATATGAGTAACCTTATCATTTATTTATATCCAAAGTGTGGAACCTGTAGGAACGCAGTGAAATGGCTTAAGTCTCATGGTCATGAACTTGAGATCATCGACATTTTCGACAACCCTCCAACGGTCTCTGAGCTCACAGTATTAGTGGATAATAGCGGGCTTGACCTCAAGAAGTTCTTTAATGTAAGTGGAGAAGTATATAAGCAAATGGGTCTGAAGGACAAGCTTGCAGACATGAGTCGTGAGGAACAACTCAAATTATTGTCATCCAATGGCCGGTTAATTAAGAGACCTATTGTGACTGACTCAGAACATGTAACGGTAGGGTATAAGGAAGATCATTATGCTGATATTTGGGGTGCTTGATAGACCCTAATATCATTTCATCGCTATGTTATACTATGCATATCACCGCCTATTGTGCGGAAGTAAAGATATATAAGGAGCGGTATAAGAGTGACACGCAATGAACAACAATCAACCATGATAGTGGATGGGATGGCGCTTTTATTTAGAGCATATTTCGCCTCAGCTACCAGCGGTTATATTCGTCGTACGAAATCTGGGATACCAACGAATGCGATACATGGGTTTGTGCGTTATTTTTGGGATGCAATCAAGACCTATGATCCAAGTCATGTCATCTGTTGCTGGGATCTGGGAGGTCCGACTTTTCGAGTGCAAGAATATGCAGCATATAAAGGGAATCGTTCAGAAGCACCAGATGATCTGATTCCCCAATTTGCATTAATCAAAGAGGTTGTGGAGAGCTTTGGTATTCCAAATATCAGCTATATAGGATATGAAGCGGATGATTGTATTGGAACGCTAGCAACTCAAATTAGTCAAGAAATGAATGTCATGATATTAACGGGAGATCATGATATGCTCCAGTTGGTGGACCCAACAACAAGTGTGATTATTATGAAAAAAGGACAGGGCAATTATAAAGTATATACACCAGAGTCCTTGTATGAAGAGAAGGAACTTCGACCACGTCAAATCATTGATATGAAAGCTTTGATGGGTGATGCAAGCGATAACTATCCAGGTGTTCGAGGCATAGGTGAGAAGACAGCTATCAAGCTTGTTCAAGAATATGGCTCTATTGAAGGTATTCTTGAGAATTTAGATCAACTAAGCGATAGTATACGAACGAAGATTGCAAATGATCTTGATATGTTACATCTATCTAGAAGATTAGCTGAGATTCATTGTGGTGTACCTGTGGTGTTTAACATGGATGAGTGTTTATTCAACTTGAATCACGATCGAATATCTTCTAAATTTGAAGAACTAGAAATGGAAAGTCTATTGAAATTGATCGGAGTAGAAATATATTAAATGAACATCATGTGGATTGAACGAAAGAGAAAGCGCGTACTGATTCCGGTGTTAGTAATGGTCATGCTATTATCCAGTCTTATTTCAGTGGACATAAGTATTTCATATGCAGCATCCAAGACTACGATTAAAAGTAGTGTGAAAAAGATAACCGTTGGTGGGAAAAACTACACAGTTCAGACGGTTGTTGTCCCCAAAGGAACACCAGTGAGCGTTGGACTTGCTAAGCGGAATGTTGGTTTCACTGATAACTTTAACTCGATTGTGAAATCCTATCGAGCAGAGGCAGCCATTAATGGTGCATTCTTTGAAGCTTATAATGGTGCACCAGATCCGTACGGACATCTCATTGTGGACGGAAAGGTCGCTAATATTGCTAATAAGGGAACAACAATTGGTTTCTTAGCAGATGGCACTGCCATAATGGATAGTCTTAGAATGAGTCTTACAGGTACGGTTAGTAGGGCAAATAAGGGACCTATCGGATGGTATGTTACTTTTATCAACCGTACGCCATCACCTAATGCGAATGTAGGTATTCTTTATACAGAGCATCGTGGTAGCCATGTGGGGTATAAGGGCGGCATTGCAGTAGTCATTGAAAACGGAGTAGTTACGAAGAAGTTAGTTAATGATAATATCGCTATTCCGAAGAATGGTTATGTTCTTGTATTTAGTGGAGGAGAGAAATTAACAGCGGATCGCTTTGAAGTTGGAGCCGAGGTTGAAATGAATCTTACGTATAAAGATGACAAGAACCAAGCACTTCCTTGGGAAGATATCGTTACGGCAGTAGGAGCAGGTCCACGGCTTGTGAAAGATGGGAAAGTATCATTATCACCAGCTGCTGAAGGATTCAAGGATCCAAAGATTCTAACGAGTGCTGCTGGACGAAGCGGGATAGCTATCATGCCGGATGGCTCTGTAATGATAGCTACAGTATCAGGTGCTACCATGAAACAATGGGCAGAAGTGATGCAGAAGCTAGGTGCCAAGCAGGCTATGAATTTAGATGGTGGTGCTTCCTCAGCGCTTTATGGCAACGGGAAAGTAATGACACCAGCTGGACGATTATTAAGTAATACGTTAGTATTTGGAAATAATCTGAATAGATAAACAGAAGGGATGATTACAACATGAGTATGTTGGGAGCAATTGAAGCAGGTGGTACTAAATTCGTATGTGGCATAGGGACGAAAGAAGGGAAAATCGAAGAAAGAATCAGTTTTCCGACAACCACACCTGAAGAGACGATGGCTCAAGTCGATGCCTTCTTTGCGGGGAAAGAAGTAGAAGCGATCGGCGTAGGTTCATTTGGCCCTATCGATCCAATTAAAGGAAGTCCAACCTATGGTTATATTACAACGACACCTAAACCACATTGGAGCCAATACAATATCATTGGACATATGAAATCGAAATTCAATGTGCCTATTGGATTTGATACGGATGTAAATGGAGCAGCGCTTGGTGAACATTTATGGGGTGCTGGACAAGGGTTGGATAGTTGCTTATATATCACCGTTGGAACAGGTATTGGAGCGGGTGCTGTTGTTAACGGACAAATGCTGCATGGTCTATCACATCCGGAGATGGGGCATATCATCGTTCGTCGTCATCCGGAAGATTCATATGAGGGAACATGTCCTTATCATGGCGATTGTCTAGAAGGGCTTGCTGCTGGACCTGCGATCAGTCGTCGCTGGGGTTTACAGGGTGTTGAATTGGGTGCTGATCATCTAGCGTGGAAGATGGAGGCCTATTATTTAGCACAGGCTTTAATGAACTATATATTAATTCTTTCTCCACAAAAGATTATTATGGGTGGTGGAGTTATGAAGCAAGAACAACTCTTTCCTCTCATTCATCGTGAGCTTCGAACGTTATTGAACGGCTATGTTCAACATCCAGCTATTCATAGTAATATAGAACAATATATTGTTTCTCCGCAACTAGGTGATAATGCTGGACTAAGTGGTGCTTTAGCACTTGCCAGGTTAGCATTGGAAGAGGCTTAATTGAAAAAAATAACATTAGAATGCAAGAAAATTATTGACGCTATGGAATGATATGGTATTATAGTGTCAACAGCACAACTATATTTATCAGGGGAAGCACCTCTCTTACAATCATGTAAGAGGGGTGCTTCCTTTTTGTATTGTGCTGATTAGACTGGAGGAATGATAGATGATGCAGATCGTGTTTATGAATCGCCTGATCAAAGGATCTGACAATGATGACGCAAGTGCACAGGTGTGGATAGGTGAGGAAGAAGGCGTGTGGCATTTGGGCTGGAGAAATTTATGGATGGATGGACAGACGGAAGATGTCTCATGGTATGAAGGCATTTCGTGGCAAGAGTTAATCTGTATTTATCGTCATAATCTTGCAATGAAGCTAGGTGAGGGATATCAACCCCTGATAGAAGGTATATTTCATGATAACGATAGTGTGCACATGCGTGGACAATCGGTTCAGATGTTATATTGTTATAGTGAACTGCATTCCAAAGAGGAGGTATTTGTAGAATTATGTGCTTGGAGACGTCGAAGAGCACATGCAGAACGAAAGGCACCGTATCTTATCGCCAGTAATAAGTTGTTACGATTAATTAGTGCCTACCTTCCTCATCATGTGGACGAATTGATACAATTGCCTGGCGTCGGTCAGAATAAGGTTAGTGATTATGGTGCTGATCTATTGGAAATTACAGCAAAAGTTGAACGTCACCATACATTCCCATTGAATTGGGTATATGGACAATTAAATGAAGAAGCATATAGAGCTTGGTTGTATAAGCAGAAAGAACAGAAATACAAACAAGAGCTTCATCAGTTCAAATTGCAACGAGTGATCCTAGAAGGTATATCAGAAGGAAAGAACATCGAACAACTACTTAGAGAATGTGAATCAACACGTAAGGAAATCATTGAAGTACTAGAACAACTCGAGAAGGACGGATACAATACAGAGCCATTGATCGAAAGTGAATTACAAGCGATCTCTCATGCTGAGCAGGAAGCCATTTGGACTGCATTCAGGGAGTTAGGAGACAGTTTATTGAAGCCCATTCTACTTAAGGTATATGGTGAGGAGAAAGATGCTGATTCACTGAAGAATATAGATATGCTATATGAAGGCATACGGTTCATACGTATCCAATTTAGACGTAATAAGTCGTTGGAGCGAAGTGTTAGCTAAATAAATGTGTAACATATCCATCTAAAAAGGACGAAAGATTCTCTACATACAGAGATTCCTTCGTCCTGATATGAATTCATTAAATCCAATCCTTTTTACGAAAAATCAAGAACATCCCAAAACCTAAAGTTGCCATGATTGCGATAATCATAAAGTATCCATATTTCATATCTAATTCAGGCATATTAGTAAAGTTCATACCATAGATCCCTGTTATCAATGTTAATGGGATGAAGATCGTGGTAATCGCTGTAAAAACTCTCATAATCTCATTCGCACGATTAGCAATACTCGATTGATATGCTTCACGTAAGTTCCCCATAAGATCGCGATACGTTTCAAATGTTTCAGCAATCTTCACTGCGTTCTCATAGATATCGCTGAAATACTTTTGCAATTGATCATCAATTAAGCGAAGGTCTTTCTTGTTCAGTATGTTAATCACTTCTTTTTGTGGTCCAAGGACTTTCTTCAGCCACAATATTTCGCTTCGAAGTCCAATGATCTCAATGAGATGAGATTTCTTCGTATGCATGAGAATATCTTCTTCTAATTTCTCTATTTTGGCTTCAATTCGATCACCAACCGTAAAATAATTATCGACAACTAAATCAATAAGCAAATATAAGAAACGGTCAGGTTCACTCACTTCTTGCTCCAAAAGAATAGGCTTGAGTATGCGTAGTTCATTTATTTTTTGGTTCGTTACTGTAATAATATAATTTCTACCTAAGAATACGCTAAGGCCACGCAGAAAAATTTCTTCATCATCAAATCGAATGCTGTTAACCACAATGAAATAATGGTCTTCATATATTTCAATTTTGGGACGTTGTTCCTCTTCGCTAAGACAATCCTCTACAGCTAAGTCATGTAATGAGAACAAGGGCTGTAAAGTAAGTAGGTCTTCTGCATCGGCGTCGATCCAGTAGAAACCTTCTGCAGCGGGAATTAAAGTTGTTTGAATATCATCAATAGGGGTAAAGATCCCCGAATTAACCAATCGAATCTTCATCTAGGTTCACTCCTTCATCCTGGGTAACGTAAGTTATACGCATTGGAAAGAGATCAGCACTGTCAGAGTAGTCTATTTACTAGAAAGAGGATTTGCTCTTGAGATCGGATGATTGCACCGTTCCCCTCATCAACAGGCTGGTATAAATCCTATGCAATTTTATTTCAAGTGTATTGAGTTGGGTACTCGGGTCACCGTCCATCTACCGTCTCACCTCTTCATTCATTATTGGCTATAACACTTGTCTAGTATAACTGTCCACTTAATTCCTTTCAAGAAGAAAATAAGGTGTATTCTTATTAAATACAGCATATGGTAATCTCTTGTTATAGGTGTGAGTTGAGGATTTTTTTAATTTAAGCTTGTCCTTTATCTTGCTAAAGTAAATAAAACATGTATAATAATGAACATATCCAAAATATTCAATGTTCGATAACTAAATATTCTAATTAGCAATATGTCTAATTAAACAGTTTTTTCTTATCAAGAGCAGGTGGAGGGACAGGCCCGATGAAACCCGGCAACCGGCGTTAATAACGCACGGTGCTAATTCTTGCAGGAAGTGTTGCTTTAAGTTATAAGCGATTCGTTCCTGAGAGATGAGAAGGGCGCATAGATTGACGATGATGACCTTTCTCCAGTGGATGATTTCCTATGGGATAGGTTATTTTTGTTAGCATAACAATGATCGGCTTTAAGCCAAAGGAGTGAAATTAGAATGCCAATTAAGATTCCAGACACGTTACCAGCAAAGGAGATTCTCACAAGTGAGAACATATTTGTTATGGACGACAGTCTCGCTTATCAGCAGGATATACGTCCACTTCGTATTGCAATTCTAAATTTAATGCCTACGAAAGAAACGACTGAAACGCAATTATTACGATTGCTAGGTAACTCACCATTGCAAGTTGATATCGTACTGCTCCATCCAGATTCGCATGTATCTAAGAATACACCAGAAGAATATCTAAGAGCATTCTATAAAACGTTTGACGAAGTGAAGAACAGTAGATTTGATGGTCTGATTATCACGGGAGCTCCAGTGGAAAAGATGGAGTTCGAAGATGTGAATTATTGGGATGAGTTACTGGAGATATTTGAATGGAGTAAGACGCATGTAACATCAACACTTCATATTTGCTGGGCAGCTCAAGCCGGGTTATATCACCACTTTGATGTTCCGAAGTGGGACTTGGACGAGAAAATATTCGGTGTGTTTAAACATACCGTTAACCAAGAGAATGTAAAGTTGTTAAGAGGGTTTGATGAAGAGTTTCAAGTTCCACATTCACGTCATACCGAAGTTCGTCGGGAAGATATCGAGAATATTGCCGAACTTGAGATACTATCCGAGTCAGATGAAGCAGGGATATACCTTGTTGCAACGAAAGACGGTAAGCAGATCTATGTTGCTGGTCATTCCGAATATGATCCATTCTCATTAAGATGGGAGTATGAGCGGGATGTTGACAGAGGAATGGAGATTAAGATTCCATCGAATTACTATCCCAATGATGATCCTGATCGGGTACCTCCTTCCACATGGCGATCACATGCTAATTTATTGTTTGCGAATTGGTTGAATTATTATGTATATCAAGAAACACCTTATGATATTGGGGATACACAAGAGATATGGCCGCAAATATAAAGGGATGAGGAGAAATTGAATATGGAGAAGAAAGCATTACGAATCGAGAGTAGATTAGCACAGATTGGATCCATCGAAGAACCAGTGACTGGGGCAGTTAATTTCCCGATTTATCAAGCGACAGCTTTTCGTCATCCTCAATTAGGAAAGAGTACTGGTTTTGACTACTCCCGTACCAAGAATCCGACACGTCAAGTGTTAGAGGACGCTTCTGCACAATTGGAATCGGGCGATGATGCTTTTGCTTGTAGCTCAGGAATGGCTGCGTTGCAGACCGTGTTTGCCTTGTTTGGACAAGGGGATCATCTTATTGTTTCGTTAGATTTATACGGTGGAACGTACCGATTGATAGAACGAGTCCTATCTAAATATGGCATTAGTGCATCGTATGTGGATACGAATGATATGGATGCGTTAGAGACTCACAGACGGTCCAATACCAAAGCCGTATTTATTGAAACACCAACCAATCCACTTATGATGATTACAGATATTCGAGCGGTATGTTCATGGGCACGTCAGCATCAATTACTGAGTATTGTTGACAACACGTTGATGACACCGCTATTCCAACGACCATTGGAATTAGGCGCAGATATTGTAGTTCATAGTGCCACAAAGTATTTGGGCGGACATAATGATGTGTTGGCCGGCCTAATTATTACCAAAGGTAAAGCATTGTCGGAAGAGATGTTCTTTTTGCATAATTCGATGGGTGCAGTACTTAGTCCATCGGATTCCTATCAATTGATGCGAGGAATGAAGACGTTAGCACTTCGTATGGAACGTCATGAGAGCAATGCGATTTCCATTGCTAAGTACTTAACGACACATCCTGCTATTGAGGCAGTATACCATCCGTATCTAGAAGGGCATCCGGGACGAGCTATTCAAGCGGAACAGTGCAGTGGCAACACAGGGATCTTCTCATTCAAAGTGAAAGATGCCCGCTACGTCGAGCCCATACTTAGACATATTCAATTAATTGCCTTTGCCGAAAGTCTTGGTGGCGTAGAATCCCTAATGACATATCCCGCCGTACAAACGCATGCTGATATTCCACTTGAGATTAGACAAGCTGTTGGCGTGGACGATAAGTTACTACGTTTCTCTGTAGGGATAGAGCATGTGGAAGATTTGATTGCAGATCTTGCAGGAGCATTAGAGGCGGCACGCGTAGAAATAGAAGGAGGGGAAAGCGTATGAGTGACCAACGGGATTCTGGAAATGAACAACCAACGAAGAAATTAAACTTTGCAACACGCTTGCTTCACTTTGGATCAGAAATCGATCGTACGACAGGTGCTTCCAGTGTTCCTATTTATCAAGCATCAACATTTCACCATGAGGATATATATAATCCACCAGAATATGATTATAGTCGATCAGGTAACCCTACACGTCAAGCGCTAGAAGATTATATCGCTGTGCTAGAGGGTGGAGTTCGTGGATTTGCATATTCATCGGGCATGGCAGCCATCTCAAGCACTTTTATGATCTTATCATCAGGAGATCATATTATTGTGACCGAGGATGTATATGGCGGCACATACCGTCTATTAACCTCTATTCTAAATAGACTTGGAATCGAGACTACTTTTGTAGATATGACGGATATAGAACTTGTTAAGAAAGCAATCAAGCCGAATACAAAAGCTGTATATATGGAGACACCTTCTAATCCGACGCTAAAGATTACAGATATAGCGACCATCACAGAATGGGCGAAAGAACATGAATTAATAACGATACTAGATAATACATTTATGACGCCATATTATCAACGACCGATTGAAATGGGTGTAGACATCGTATTACATAGTGCTACTAAATTTCTGAGTGGTCACAGTGATGTGTTAGCGGGTCTTGCCGTAGTTCGAACAGAAGCACTTGGGGCTTCGTTGAAGCAACTTCAGAATGGGCTGGGTACGGTGTTAGGTCCACAGGATTCATGGCTTCTTATTCGCGGAATGAAGACTTTGGAAGCTCGAATGAGACAAAGTGAGATCAGTGCAGGTCTATTGGCAACATGGTTGAGTGAAAGAACAGATATTACCAATGTATTCTATCCAGGACTAGCTGGACACCCAGGACGCGAAATCCATGAGACACAGTCTACTGGGTATGGTGCGTTGGTGTCCTTCGATGTAGGTTCAGGCGACCGAGCTAAACGAGTGCTTAACAAAGTTCAATTGCCATTAGTTGCGGTAAGTTTGGGTGCTGTCGAGAGTATACTTTCTTACCCAGCCATGATGTCACACGCCGCTATGCCTAAGGACGTTCGAGCAGAACGTGGGATCACAGATGGGTTATTACGATTCTCGGTAGGATTAGAGCACATAGACGATTTGATTGATGATCTCAATCAAGCACTTCAAGAAGAATAACAGTTTACAGCATCGCTCATAGTGGTGCTGTTTTTTCTTGTTATGAGTATGTTAATATATAGTAATGCACTAACATGTAGCTTAATTGAAATTAAAGGAGGTATCCTTCATGAATACGGTGGACCGTATCCTGGATAAAGCAATACAAGGCGAGCGTCTTAATCTCGAAGAAGGTGTAAGGTTATTTGAAAGTGACGAAATTGAGAAGTTGGGACATACCGCAGATATACTGATGAAGCGGATACATCCTGAACCCATTACGACCTTTGTTATCGGTCGTAATATTAACTATACGAATTTTTGTGATACATATTGTCGATTTTGCGCTTTTTATAGAGCCCCAGGTTCAAGTGAAGGGTATGTGCTATCTGATGATGCCATCTATCAGAAGATTCAAGAGACGCAGGATGTTCATGGTACAGAAATTCTAATGCAAGGTGGAACCAATCCAGACCTTCCGTTCGATTATTATACAAATCTTCTTAAAGGTATTAAACAACGATTCCCTAATATTACAATGCATTCCTTCTCACCTGCTGAGATTCGTAAGATGCAAGAGGTGTCTGGACTATCCTTAGAAGAAGTTGTTCGTGAACTACATGAAGCTGGACTTGACTCTCTTCCTGGAGGAGGTGCTGAAATTCTAGACGATCGTATTCGTAAGAAGATCAGCCGACTGAAAGGAACTTGGCGTGATTGGATGGACGTCATGCAAGTTGCCCATAAGCAAGGTATGAACACGACGGCAACGATGGTAATCGGATTCGGCGAGACGATGGAAGAACGAGCGTTACACATGTTGCGTATTCGTGATGCGCAAGATGAATGTATACACAATAAGTATAACTCCAAAGGCTTCACGGCATTCATTCCCTTTACTTTCCAACCGGATAATACGAACTTTGTAAGAGAACGTGAAACACCAGAGGCTTATCTCAAAACAGTTGCTGTAGGTCGTATTTTACTCGATAATGTACCGAATCTACAGTCATCATGGGTAACAATGGGCCCTGAAATTGGTAAGTTATCTTTAAGTTATGGCTGTAATGATTTCGGTAGCACGATGATGGAGGAGAATGTGGTGTCATCCGCAGGTGCAGTCCATAAAGTCAATATTGAATCCATCATTGGACTCATTCGTGAAGCAGGTAAAATACCAGCACAACGTAATACGAAATATGATATTTTGAAAATATTTGAAGAAGGAACTAAAGTCGATCGTGATTTCGTTATGCAAAATTAAGTAGTAACTTCACACATTTGAGAAATGTTAGCTTGTTTTCCACTAACCCCTTCCGTATAACCTTTGTTCTGGCACCATATACTTAACAAGGATAACGAAAGGAGTGATCTCCATGATTTTCAGCATATCAGCTTCGACAGTGACATCAGATGAGGAAATGACATTCCAACGGATAGTAACAAGATTCAATGAAGAATTACATAAGAAATACAAATCATTACAATTGAGTTGTGTTTCTAATGGAGGAACTTCATATTGGAACTGCATAGGAAATGGACAGAGATCATTCAAGGGTGAAAGTCTACTCTATATTTATCAACAAGCGGCAAAAGCTACTGCCGAACTTGTGTTAGAAATAAAGGAACAACACATCATTAGATCCTTGATTCGCAATGAGTTCAAGTTCTCGGAGAAAGAGGATTGTGAACAAATTGTTCAACATTGTATAGCTCAATTAGAGAAAGGCACGGATTCCTGGAATCCTTCATGGAACCGGCGATTCCTAATGTTAGCGAAGAGTCTGCAGAAATGCCTGCTTGAGAATAATGAATTAAATATTGATGGGTTTGTTTCGTTTCGACTTCAGGAATATGGTAAGGAACTAAGGGAAGTCGTGGAATATTCAGTGGATGAGTTCTTAGTGGATCAACAGTACGAAGAATTTGTTGGATTGCTTAAATATTATGTTTATTTTCAACAACCTCAAATACCTATGGCTCATGTTGTTTATACAGGTGGAAGAGAACTGTTGTTGTTCGACGAGAAGATGAATCCGCTGGAGTGTAACAATGATGAATCCGTGTTTCTAGAAAGAATAAATCAACAGGATATGGAAATGGAAGATGCTGTTGTGAATACACTGATATCTGTATCGCCTGCAAAATTAGTCATTCATACTCGAGATGTGCAAATGCCTGTTATTCAAACAATCATTCATATTTTTGAGAAAAGAGTGAAGATCTGTCACTATTGTCCCAAATGTCATGCTTTCTTTAAGGAGAAGGAGAAGATTTAACTTGACGTTCGGTGTAAGCTAGCACTATAATAATTGTTAAATTCATTAATGGCTTTGAGAAAGATATGGATGATCGAGATATGGACTGTTCAGAGAGAGGGAACATAGGCTGCAATTCCCTTCAGTAACCGACGATCATTTACCCCTTTGGAGCCGCGATTATGAACTTCTTCTTGAAGGAATGAGAAGAATAGTAAGAATCGCCGGATCATTACCGTTAAATAATGCTGATGAAGGACACGACTTTACATTCACATTTAATACGAATGTATATTCAACTGTTAAATTAGGGTGGAACCACGGGTATAAACACTCGTCCCTTGACCGGGATGGGTGTTTTTTTTGTTGTCTTTTTTTGAAGTCTAGAAAGAACTTAGGAGGAATTGAAATGGCAGTAAATATCAAGTTGCCGGACGGTTCAGTTCGGGAATACGCCGAAGGTAGCAGTATTGAAGATGTAGCATCATCGATTAGTAGCGGTCTGAAGAAAAGTGCCGTAGCGGGTAAACTTAATGGCGTTGTTGTGGATTTATCGACAGTATTAGAAGAAGGCGCACTTATTGAAATCGTGACGTTGGATTCGCCAGAAGGAATAGAAGTGATGCGTCATAGCACGGCACACGTGATGGCACAAGCTGTGAAGCGTTTGTACGGTAATAAAGAAGTACAGCTAGGTATTGGCCCCGTCATAGAGGATGGCTTCTACTACGACATGGATTTGGAACATGCCATTAATCCAGAGGATTTACAAAAGATAGAGAAGGAAATGGATCGCATCATTGGTGCGAACTTACCTATCACACGCAGAGAAGTTAGTCGTGAAGAAGCATTACAAATCTTTGGTGAACTTGCTGATCCATACAAGATTGAACTCATTAACAATCTGCCTGAAGATAGCGTCATTTCTATTTATGATCAAGGTGAATTCTTTGATCTATGTAGAGGTCCACATCTTCCATCGACAGGAAAGATTAAAGTATTCAAATTAATGAATGTTGCCGGGGCATATTGGCGCGGTGATAGTAAGAACAAAATGCTTCAACGCATATATGGTACAGTGTTTCCGAAAAAGGCTCAATTGGATGAGTATTTACACTTCTTAGAAGAAGCCAAAAAACGTGATCATCGTAAATTGGGGAAAGAACTTAAAATCTTTACCTTCTCACCATTAGTAGGTCAAGGTCTTCCAATGTGGTTGCCAAAAGGGGCAAAACTTCGCCGGACGCTTGAACGTTATATTGTTGACATGGAAGAAAGCTTAGGATATCAACATGTCTATACACCGGTGTTAGGTAATGTCGATCTTTATAAAACATCAGGACACTGGGAGCACTATCAAGACGATATGTTTCCTGCTATGGAGTTAGATAATGAAGAATTAGTTCTTCGTCCGATGAATTGTCCTCACCATATGATGATCTATAAGAGTGATATGCATAGTTACCGTGATCTACCGATCCGAATTGCAGAGCTTGGTACACAACATCGTTACGAGATGTCCGGAGCATTAACAGGTCTACACCGTGTTCGTTCCATGACACTGAATGATGCCCATATCTTCTGTCGTCCAGATCAGATTAAGGACGAATTCAAACGTGTCGTTACATTAATCCAAAAGGTATATGAAGATTTCGGAATCAAAGAGTACCGTTTCAGATTGTCATATAGAGATCCTCAAGATGTAGAGAAGTATTGGCCAGATGATGCTATGTGGGAAAATACACAACGAATTCTTCGTGAGGTTGTGGAAGAAATGGGTCTTCCTTTTTATGAGGCAATAGGTGAGGCAGCGTTCTACGGGCCTAAACTCGATGTACAGGTTAAAACAGCACTAGGCAAGGAAGAGACATTGTCTACAACACAGATTGATGTGCTATTACCAGAACGATTTGAATTAGAATATGTTGGTGATGATGGACTGAAGCATCGTCCTGTCGTTATTCACCGCGGTATCCTTGGAACGATGGAACGAATGACAGCATTCCTATTGGAGAATTTCGCAGGTGCGTTACCACTGTGGTTATCTCCTGTTCAGGTAAAGGTCATTCCGGTATCTACTGCCTTTGATACTTATGCGAATGAAGTTGTTGACAAGCTGAAGCTAAGCGGAGTTGCTGTTGAAGCGGACTTACGTAACGAGAAGCTTGGATACAAGATCCGTGAGAGCCAATTGGAGAAAACACCATATATGTTCGTTGTTGGTGAGAATGAAATGAACAGTCAAAGCGTTTCTATCCGTAAACGTGGCGAAGGTGACATTGGAGTTAACGCTTTGGATGAGGCTATTGCCATGCTGAGAGATGAAATAGACAATCATCGAATTTCTTAATTATTGAATAAGAATCACCGATTATCCTCTGTTATATGATGGACATTTGAAGCTGAACGTTCAATTTGTGAGTCCATCACATGTATAGTTATCTGTTTATTTGGGAACTCTCCATAGTAAGGGGGAGATTTTCAAATGAAACGGGTAACAACATGGCAGAGGATTTTGTTATGTGTAATGTTGATAAGTTTGTCTGTGGGGGAGCAGAGTTTGTATGCCTTGAGGAGTTATGCATCATGTTATGAGCTAGGTATACCTACGAATGTATGTTATGAGTACCAGCCAACCGAAAATGTAAAAGTGAAAACCAACACAACGATAGATAAGAAAGCCGTTTCCGTATCAGCACCTAATCAAGAGCAGGTTATTCGTACGGTAAAGGTTGTAGCTACGGGGTATACTGCTGGTTATGAATCAACGGGTAAAAAACCAAATCATCCGCAATATGGCATCACCTATTCGGGAGTTAAAGTACAGCGCAATAAGAACAAAGTATCTACTATTGCCGCAGATCCTAAAGTATTCCCTTTAGGAAGTATTCTGTATATTCCAGGTTATGGTTATGGCATCGTGGCAGATACCGGTTCGGCAATCAAAGGTCATAAGATAGATCTGTACTTTGCAACTACCAAACAGGTATATAAAGAGTGGGGAAAAAAGGATGTTCATGTGCAAGTCATTAAACGCGGGAATGGTAAATGTACTGAGACAATGATCAAAAGACTTGGGGCAGCCATTGAGACATATAAATCATTACCGGCTTCTGTGTTAGAAGAGGCTGTCTAATATAACGAAAAGGTTCTACCCAAGATCCACTCATGATGTGAGGAAATATAAATGAATAATCTTCTATGAGAATGACATACTAAGGACTGGGAAATGACACAAACCCAATTGAAGGTATCCATTAACACAACTCATCAGGAGGTGAATACTCATTATGAAAGATCAAAACCAAGGAATGAACTCGAAATCAAAAAAGGTTCAAGAGAACTACAAAACACCAAATGAAAAGTTCAATGCTGAATTTGCTGAAGAAAACGGAAAGATTCAGAAGAAAAGTAAAGTGCAAGAAAATTACAAAACTCCAAATGAAAAGTACAATGCGGAGTTCGAGTCTCAAAACTAAATGCTATGAATTGAAATGAAACATATTTAGTGTTGTAGCGGAAAATGTCCTGTCGGTTTACCGGCATGGGCATTTTTTGTTGTTATCCGCTTGTGTCTCCGTCTATAGACGGAGAACAAATCATACTTTGGCATGTTTGCGAAATGATGCGTCTATTGTACACTTGAAATAACAAACAACAAATGAGAAATGGGGAGTTGAATATGAGAAAAGGATGGTTCGATCAATTCTTCGGTGGTTTTGTACTTATTGCGATTGGAATCCTGTTTATTCTTCAACAAATGGATATCATAGATATTAGTATTGGGTCTATTGTTTCGACGTATTGGCCGCTTCTATTGATCTATGCAGGTATCAAACATCTAATGCCAAGTCGCAAGGAAGGAAATTCGATGTTGCTTGGATTTATATTTATTGCGGTTGGAGGTTATTTTCAAGCACGAGCATTGAATTGGATATACCTAACGCCAGGCGACTTTTTTAAATTTCTTGTTCCATGCTTTTTAATTATGGCTGGCCTAGTTGTCATGTTTAAGCCACAACATAAGGGTGCCAATGCAAAGAGATCTCCAGTTGATCGCTATATGGAGCCTCCTGAACCGAGTGAATTACCTAGTCTATCTTATATAACAGATCTACCTAAAGGAGAATCCCAATCATCCCTAGATCAGCAATTTGAGGAAAAGTTCGGTAAGTCCTTTGGAAATGATGATGCAGATACCTATCATGGGGATAACGACCCAAAACGTAGTTCTACAAATCATAGCGATGATAATGATAAAGTGAATAAGTCGACTTTTATTGGAGATATTCAAATGGGTCATGAATACTTCGAGCTGAAGCCTACGAATATATCCCAGTTCATTGGTGACACGGTACTTGATCTAACAAAAGCTCAGATCCCTTATGGTAAGACCAAGATTAACATTTCTGCATTCATTGGAGATATCAAAATATATATTCCAGACGATATGGATCTAGGTATCCGAATTAATGCCAGCTCATTCATAGGTGATATGTCCATCTTGTCTGAGGCGAAAAGTGGATTTATTAGCAACATCTCTTCTACCACACCTTATTATAAAGAAGCCAACAAGAAAATCGTTATTAATATTAGTGCTTTCATAGGTGATATTAAAGTGAATACGGTGGCTTAAATACATGATGAAAATAATGAGAAGCACGAAATGGTTACTATTGTTGTATTTCTTATTAAGTGGAATTGTGATGGCTGGAGTTATCTATGCTTGTAGTTATATGGGATATATTGTGATCAAGGATAGCAGGATGTGGATATATTATTTAATGGGAACGATTCTGTTCACGGTTATTATTGGTTATATGGCTGGACGACGTATTCAACGTGCGATTGATATATTGGAGCTTCATATGCTGCAAGTGGCGAAAGGCAACTTATCTATGCGTATGCCGCTTGCGGAAGATTACTCTTTTGCAAGGGTATATCACGAATTCAACATAATGATGGATGCCGTGGAGAAGAAGATGAGATTATTACAACGATTAGGTGAAAGAGAAGTGATGGAGAAGGAAAAGGCAGCAGAGAATGGCGTGATAGAAGAACGTCGTAGGATGGCGAGAGACCTTCATGATACGGTGAGTCAACAGCTGTTCGCCATACATATGTCGGCCTCTGCGCTACCAAGAGTCTTGGAACATAGCGAGGAACAGGGAAAGATGGTTCTGGCACAACTTATAGAAATGTCGCATATGGCGCAGAAACAAATGAGGGCGCTCATTGCTCAGCTCCGTCCTGTTGAGCTTGAAGGTAAGAGTCTTGCTGAAGCGCTTGAGAAGTGGTTCCCAGACTACTGTCGTCAGAATGGACTAAAAGGCATGAAGGAACTTGAGATGATAGGGAATATGTCGGAAGCGATTGAACATCAATTGTTCCTCATTATTCAAGAGGGTATGGCTAATATTGTTAAGCATGCCCAAGCGGATTTAGTGAGTATGTCCATACGTGAAGGCGTGAACCAAGTGGTTCTCAGTCTTAGTGATGACGGTCAGGGATTCCAGGGTGGCATACAGAAGCAGGGCTCCTACGGCCTAATTACAATGCGTGAAAGAGCTGAGAAGTTGGGCGGTCATGTAGATATCATTAGCAAAGAGGGCGCGGGTACAACGATTAGAGTACATATACCTAAATTCGCAACAACGCAAACAGAACTCGAAGATATTAAGATGAGGGGAGACGCGTGAGCATGGGAGAGAAGATTACAATATTGCTTGTTGATGATCATGATATGGTTAGAATGGGACTGAAGACATATTTAATGATGGATCCTAAATTCGAAATTGTAGGTGAAGCGAAGGATGGACAAGAAGCTCTTGACAAGCTAAGAGATGAATTGTCACAATGCCTACCTAATTTAATACTGATGGACTTAATGATGCCTGTTATGAATGGTGTTGAGACAACTAAGGCTGTGTTAAAAGAGTTTCCTGGATTGAAAATTGTTATTCTTACCAGTTTCCTTGAAGATCACCTCGTCGTAGAGGCTATTGAAGCTGGAGCAGTTAGTTATGTGTTAAAGACCATTTCAGCAGATGAATTAATCTATGCCTTACAGGGAGCGTATCGAGGTATGCCAGTCATGACAGGGGATGTATCCCAAGCCCTAACCCGAGGAGTACGTAAACGGATGGTTGAGGAGGATTCTTCACATCTAACAGAACGCGAGAAAGAGGTTCTTCTCTTAATTGCAGAAGGTACAAATAATAAGAATATTGCCGAAGAGTTACATATCAGTATTAAGACGGTAAAAACACATGTTAGCAATCTGTTAATGAAATGCGAATTGGATGATCGTACCCAACTGGCTATTTACGCACATCGAAATGGGATGGTTTAAGTATCATATAATCTACATAGTTTAAATGAACTATGTTTTATCTGCCGTTAAATTGTTTTTAATGTCACTTTAAGGTTCATAGTACATGATAAGAACAGTTAAATAATATCCCGCTCACGATCGTGGGCTTAGGGCTATAGGAGGCAATAAAACATGGACGAACGCGATAATAAATTTGGACAGTTGGATGACGAGTTGGATCGAGATATGGGAAAAGGTCACGAACCTTCAGATGCAGGTTCTTCCTATTATTATTCTCACGGACCATTTCAATCTATAGGCAAAGATAACCATGCCGATTCAGGTGAATATAAAGATCAACAGAATGTTGAGATCACACCTCCACAACCACTACGTCATTTGCCAGTAGAGGATTCGTTCCAATCACGTAATTCCCGAGGTGGGGGCAATAACAGTAATGGCTCTAATGGGAATTGGCAGTATAACCAAAAGCCAAAAAGTTCAGTCAAAACGATATTGATCTCATTCTTAGCGGGTATGGTAGTGATTACATCATTGATGTTTACGGCGGATCGTATGAACTTGTTCACGCCTGATTCGACAATCACAGCGATTGCACCCGTAGACTCGAATAAAGGTGTAGCCGCATCTCTTCCATTATCGAATCCAGGAGATGTCTCGACGGTATTTAAACAAGCTAGTCCAGCAGTGGTGAAAATTGCGACATTTGTGAAGTCTGGAAATGTGAAGCAGACGAATCCATATTCGAATGATCCATTCTCTTACTTCTTCGGTGACCAATTCGGTGGTAGTAGCCGTAACAAAGATGAAGGTTCTTCATCTGCAACCCCTTCAGATTCTGATAAATTAATTGCTTTTGGCATAGGATCAGGATTCATCTATAATGCAGAGGGTTATATCCTAACGAATCAGCATGTCATTGATGGTTCGGACGTGATTCAAGTCACGATTGAAGGCAATACTAAACCATATGAAGCTAAGTTGCTTGGGTCTAGCAAAGAACTTGATTTGGCTGTCTTAAAGATTGAAGGAGATAATAAATTCCCAATTGTTCCGATGGGTAATTCGGATACAGCAATGACGGGCGAGAATGTTGTAGCTATTGGTAATCCACAAGGATTCGACCATACGGTTACATCAGGTGTACTCAGTGCGAAAGAACGTACGATTGATATAGCTGAAAAAGATGGTAGTGGAACTCGTAAGTATGAACATTTATTACAAACCGATGCATCGATCAATCCTGGTAATTCAGGTGGCCCTCTTCTCAATCTAAATGGAGAAGTGATCGGGATGAATGTTGCAGTTAGTGCGGATGCACAAGGTATTGGATTCGCTATACCTACGAGTGTGATTACAAGCGTATTGGATAAGCTTGAGAATAATCAAGAGATTCCTAAAGAACCTATTCCATTCATTGGTGCATCTTTAATTACATTGACTGATGAAGTGGCTAAACAAATGGAAGCTACGGTAAAAGAAGGATCTGTCGTAGCAGAAGTTATTTATAAATCACCTGCTTATGTAGCTGATCTTAGACCGTATGATATTATTACTGGAATCAATGGTACGAACTATGCATCAAGCCAAGATCTCATTGACTTCATTCAGACACAAGCAATCGATACTGAAATCACACTTCATATTATAAGAGACGGCAAAAAGATTGAACTGCCTTTAAAGATTGGCGATCGTAACGGGTTTGACGTTTCTGCAACACGTAAATAAGAGGAATGGACCAAATAGCGAAAGGGATACTCCCCTTTCGCTATTTATACGCAGTTATATAGCAAGTTGGGTTGCACTTGGTTACAATAAATAGATGAAGATGATATAAGAATCACGATACGTTTATAGTAAAGGGGTAGTAATCCATGCGTTCGACTATTTTATTAATTGATGATGATGAGAAGATTATTTCCATGTTACGTAGAGGCTTAGCTTTTGAAGGATACGATGTATTAACAGCGGCTAATGGTGCAGATGGTTTGAATATGCTACTAAAGAGTGAACCAGATCTAGTTGTGCTCGACGTCATGATGCCCAAAATAGATGGGTTTGAAGTGTGTCGACGCATTCGTGAAGGAGGTAGTCACATCCCCATTCTCATGTTGACTGCTAAGGATGAGATTGAACATCGTGTGAAGGGATTAGATCTTGGCGCTGATGATTATTTAGTGAAGCCTTTTGCATTAGAAGAACTTCTTGCTCGTGTACGAGCACTCCTTCGTCGTAAGCCAGAACCTAATGAACAAGGTGGGCAAATACTGAGTTATGAAGATATTATAGTAGACTTGGATGCCAGAGAAGTGCTTCGGTCTGGTATTCGGTTGGAACTTACGGCAAAGGAATTCGAATTGTTATATTTATTTATGCAGAATCCCAAACGTGTGTTATCTCGGGATTTGATTATGGACAAGATATGGGGTTATGACTATAGTGGTGAGTCCAATGTGCTGGAAGTATATATTGCCATGCTTCGTCAAAAAGTAGAGGAACATGGAGGTAAGCGTGTTATCCAAACGATCCGAGGAGCTGGATACATTCTAAGAGGAGATACATAACATGTCCATTCGATTTCGACTAACCGCTTGGTATTCCGCCATTCTAGCGGTCACATTCATTATATTTGGATCTGCCATTTATGGTGTTATTTACTTCAATACCTACAATGAAGTGGAGAAACGAATTTATCAACAATTGAAAAAAATTGATCCATCTATTGTTGTAGATATCAAGACAGGAGAATTTAACTTTACATTTAAAACCCCTAGTAACTTTCAAGAAGCGCAAATCTTTGCCCAGATTTATGATTATTCTAGGGGTATGAATTTGCCGGATCATAACTTGAAGAGTTTCGGGATGGAGATTCCAATTCCACCTGGTGACCCTGAAGACATCGTGAACGAGATTCGTTCGGTGCAGATTGATGGGAAGCCATTCCTTGTATACCAGCAGCCTATTTCTGCCTATCAAGGTGGGCCTATCGTAGCCCTTCTGCAAGTCGCTGCATTTACAGGACCTGAACAGAATTTATTTAACTCGCTCAAGAGTATTCTTATTATGGGATCGGCGATTATGATCATAATTGCATCAAGCTTCGGCCTATTTCTGGCACATAAATCTATACGACCTATAGGCAAAGTAATTGAGGCTGCGAATCAGATACAAAAAGGTGCGGATCTTAGTTTGCGTATTGAATATAATGGTCCCCAAGATGAAATTGGTCAACTTATCGGCACTGTAAATGACATGTTAGGTCGTATGAATGGATTCTATAAAGAATTGGAAGATGCGTATGCGGCTCAACGGCGTTTCGTATCCGATGCTTCGCATGAACTTAGAACACCGCTAACCACGATTCGGGGCAATGTAGATTTACTTCAAAAGATATGGACGAATGAACCGGAAGATCGCCCTAATATAGATGAAGAGACGATGCAACTGATGTCTAGCGAGGCTCTAAGTGATATAGCGGATGAAGCTAAAAGAATGAGCCAACTCGTAAGTGACATGCTCTCCTTAGCGCGTGCAGATACAGGACAGACCTTTGATAAGTCGCCCGTTCCTCTAGAGCCATTGGTACAGGAGGTAGCGCGTCGCGTGAAGTTCCTTCCGCATGAAGCGGAGTGGATTGTAGGTAATTTAACGACTTTAAATGGTGTATACGTTCTCGGGAATAAGGACTATTTGCAACAAATGTTATTTATATTTATTGAGAATGCTTTTAAATATACGCCAGAAGGACAAGTATCTTTAGATGCTTTTCGCTATAAAGACCAAATAGGATTACGCATTGCAGATACAGGAATTGGAATGAATAAGGAAGATGTCCCCCTAATATTTGAACGTTTCTATCGTGCTGATCAATCTAGAGGTGTGACAGAGGGGATTGGATTAGGATTATCTATCGCCAAATGGATCATTGATGAAATGGATGGCTCTGTGGAAGTGGTAACGAGACATAATGAAGGAAGTACCTTTATTATCTGGTTGCCTATGATCTTTCCAGTCCCTTTGGAATAAGGTATACTTAATGAAAAGGTAAGCTAACGAAAAGAGGTTATTCGCATGGAAGTACTCAAAATTTCTCCAAGAGGATATTGTTATGGTGTTGTCGATGCCATGGTTCTTGCCCGTCAAGCTGCTCAGAATTTAGATCTTCCTCGTCCTATATATATACTGGGCATGATTGTTCATAACAGTCATGTTACAAATTCATTTGAAGACGATGGCATAATTACATTGGATGGTGCGAACCGTCTTGATATATTGGATAAAGTAGAGAGTGGAACAGTTATCTTTACGGCACATGGTGTTTCTCCAGAAGTGCGTAAAATCGCAAGAGATAAAGGGTTAACAACGGTGGATGCGACTTGCCCAGATGTCACTAGGACGCATGTCCTTATTGAAGAAAAGGTGAACGACGGGTTTGAAATTATTTATATTGGTAAAGGTGGCCATCCGGAGCCAGAGGGTGCGATGGGTATTGCTCCAGAGCATGTTCATCTTATTGAAAAAGAAGAAGATATTCCTCTTTTGAATCTAGATACGACACGTATTGTTATTACGAATCAGACGACGATGAGTCAATGGGATATTAAACATATTATGAAGAAGCTGATAGAAAAGTTCCCTACGGCTGAGGTTCACAATGAGATATGCTATGCAACGCAAGTACGTCAAGAGGCTGTTGTTGAGCAAGCAGGTCAAGCAGATCTTCTTATTGTAGTCGGTGACCCGATGAGTAACAATTCTAATCGCCTTGCACAAGTATCTGAGGAGATTGCGAAGGTTAAAGCCTATCGAGTAAGTGATGTAACCGAGGTGAAACTTGAATGGCTAGAAGGTATATCTAAGGTGGCCGTCACTTCAGGTGCTTCTACGCCAACACCGATTACGAAGGAAGTTATAGCTTATTTAGAACAATATGACCCAAGCAATCAGGAGACATGGGAAATCAAACGAACAGTGAATATGAAGAAGTTATTACCTCCTGTCAAAGCAAAGAGTAAACCTACAACCTAAACCATAAGTTAAATAATAAAGTGTAGGAGCCATTCTATCATGTGATGTTTACAGTGTAGAATGGCTCTTTGCTATATATGAATATTGTGAGTCATTTCCATAAGGGTCTTGACGATAAGAGGTTAGATCATGTATATTTACTTTACCACTTAAAAGCTTAAAAGCGTCTAAGCGTCTAAGTGTGTTAGCAAGTGAAGAGAAGTTAATTATTCATAATAAAGTTACGAGTGAATGTCGTTGCTTTTAAATAAAGGAAGGAAGTTGAGAATAATGATCGTTATTATGTCAAATGCAACACCTAGTGAACAAATTGAGGACATTGTGAAAGTGATTGAAAGAGAAGGATTAGCTGCGCATGTCTCTCAAGGTGAAGATCGTACGGTCATTGGTCTTATAGGGGGTGTAACCCCTAAGCTTGCGGAACATTTACGTCAGACGAAGGGAGTAGAGAATGTAGTTAAGATTTCTAAGTCGTATAAATTAGCTAGTCGTGAATTCCATCCTGAAGACACCGTTATTGATATTAAGGGTGTGAAGATTGGTGGGAAAGAGATTGTCATTATGGGTGGTCCCTGTGCTGTAGAGTCAGCCGAACAAATTGATGAGATTGCAAGATTAGTTAAAGCGGCTGGAGGCCAGGTGCTTAGAGGTGGTGCTTTCAAACCTCGCACCGGACCATACAGTTTCCAGGGTGTAGGTGTAGAAGGGCTTATCATGATGCAGGAAGCGGGAAAGAAACATGGCTTATTAACTATTACAGAAGTGATGACGCCAGAATATGTTGATGTTTGTGCGGAGTATGCAGATATATTACAGATCGGTACTCGAAATATGCAGAACTTCGACTTGCTTCGTAAGTTAGGCACTTGCGGGAAGCCTGTATTACTGAAACGTGGTTTCAGCGCAACATATGATGAACTACTAAATGCAGCAGAGTATATTCTTGCAGGCGGCAATCCAGATGTCATGCTCTGCGAACGTGGGATTCGGACGTTTGAACAATACACAAGAAATACACTTGATTTAACGGCGATTCCTGTACTGCAACATTTAAGTCATCTTCCTGTCATCTCTGACCCAAGCCATGGTACGGGACGACGTGAACTGGTTGAACCTATGTCTAAAGCATCTGTAGCTGCGGGTGCTAATGGATTAATTGTTGAAATGCATACGGACCCAGACAACTCCATGACAGGTGATGGTGTACAATCGCTATTCCCAGACCAATTCGCAGCATTGCTGAAGGATCTAGAGAAATTAGCCCCATTGGTTGGTAGAACCTTTAATACGGATAAAGAACCTGCTGATTTCTTTCTATCTAGAGTATAGATACAATAAGCCCATTCAATCTCGATTGATTATCGAAATGAATGGGCTTTTTAGCATATATATTACAGGAATTTATTTATATGCCTTTGCCCTATATTTAAGTTGACGATGTCTATATTCAGCTTTATAATGACCATATGCATGAGCAGAATGTGAACAATAATTATGATGTTCCATATAAATGTTCGGAAATAGGTAAGATTATGAGGAATAGACTTGCTGGGATGCTTCAAGACTGCTATTATAACGATATTAAATTAAAAGATAGAGAAAGGGTGGGGAGTACTAATGAATAAGAGAGCCTACAATTTTAATGCGGGACCTGCTGCACTACCAATCGAAGTTCTGGAACGCGCACAAGCTGAGTTTGTGGATTTTAGAAATACAGGAATGTCGATTATGGAGATGTCACATCGAGGTAAAGTATACGAAGAAGTTCACAATGAAGCGGAAAGTCGTCTGCTCTCATTACTTGGTGGAGTGAAAGGGTATAAGGTGCTTTTCTTGCAAGGTGGGGCCAGTACACAGTTCGCTATGCTTCCTATGAATTTACTATCTAAAGATAAGGTTGCTAGTTATGTCCATTCCGGTAGTTGGGCAGATAAAGCGATTAAAGAAGCTAAATTAATTGGTCAGACGCAAGTCGTTGCTTCCTCTGAAGCTAATAAATTCATGTCGATACCTGATCTGAGTCAGTTGCAACTATCTGATGAAACGGCATATCTACATGTCACATCTAATGAGACTATTGAAGGAACGCAATATCAATCTTATCCGGATACAGGAAAGATTCCGTTAATAGCGGATATGTCGAGTGATATTCTGAGCCGCCAGATTGATCTGAATCAATTCGGAATTATTTACGCAGGTGCACAGAAGAACCTTGGTCCTTCAGGTGTAACTGTTGTTATTGCAAGAGAAGACTTGATCACTGAATCACCAAAGGATATTCCAACGATGTTCCGTTACAATACGCATCTATCCAATAACTCGTTATACAATACGCCTCCTGCGTTCTCTGTATACATGGTAAATGAAGTACTGAAATGGATTGAAGAGAAGGGTTCGTTGGCTGGGATGGAGAAGCTTAATCGTGAGAAGGCACAATTAGTCTATGATACTATTGATAACAGTGGTGGATTCTATCGTGGTCCTGTTGAGATGAATAGTCGTTCTATTATGAACATAACATTCCGTCTAACCTCGGAAGATTTGGAGAAGCAATTCATTAAAGAATCGGAACAAGAAGGTTTCGTTGGACTTAAAGGACATCGCAGTGTAGGTGGTTTACGCGCTTCGATCTATAATGCTGTTCCTTACGAGAGTTGTAAGGCGTTAACAGACTTTATGATTCAATTTCAAAAGACAAACGGTTAATTGAAAACGATCATTCACATGATATTAAGTACTTTGTGCCCTTCACCTATGGTGAGGGGCTTTTGCATATCGGTCAAATGACGTTATAATAACTACAAATAGAAAAGGTGGAGGATGACATCATGGCATTACATATTGTGCTCGTAGAACCAGAAATACCAGCTAACACAGGCAATATCTCAAGAACATGTGCAGCAACAGGAGCTCATCTTCATTTGGTTCACCCGCTAGGATTTAATACCGATGATGCAGCAGTAAAAAGAGCAGGTCTAGATTATTGGCATGCTGTCCATATTGAGCATCATCAATCTTTTGAAGAAGTGCAAGAGAAGTATAAGGATAGTCGATTCTTTTACGCTTCCACAAAGGCAAAATTGAGATATAGTGACTTTAGATTTCAGGATGGAGACTTCTTAGTGTTTGGAAAAGAGACCAAAGGACTACCTGAAACATTGCTTGCAGCTAATCCCGATACTTGTATGAGAGTACCTATGGGCGACCAGGTCAGATCTCTAAATCTCTCCAATACGGCAGCAATTGTTGTTTACGAGGCGTTACGGCAACTTGATTTCTTTGATTTATATTAATTTTTTATATGTATAGCAGGATTCGACATAATTATATCGAACTATTAAATAATACCCATATTTTTAGATATGGCAATGTGATCTAGTACTTAAGAAGTGCTTTTTGTTCATATTATTATTAATTGTCGATAGGAGCGTGTGATACACCAATGAAACCTGCTGGAGTAGTACGTAAAGTAGATCAACTAGGGAGAATAGTCCTACCTAAATCACTGAGAAAGAGATATCAGATGAATGAGGGAGACCCTGTAGAGATTTTAGTCCAAGGAGATCATGTTATTCTAGAAAGATTTCGTCCCAAATGTGTGTTTTGTAATTCAAGCGAGGAAGTAAGCACGTATAAAGAAAAGTATGTGTGTGAACAATGCCAATCCGATATGTTGCAATTAATACAGGCCTAATATATAAAAAAGAAAGCATCGCGATATCGTCGCGATGCTTTCTTATGTACTTATGATTATAGACCTTTGGTTTTATCATCGTTATAGGATGATGTAAGGATGCCAGCCAAGAAGAGAACCAAGACTAGTGTAACAACCCAAAAAGTTAATGAAAAAGACATTAAGGACACCTCCCGTATAATTTCATTATACCTACAATGGTGATAAAAATAAACGATAGTCTAATAATAATTTTATAAATCATATAAATGGTATGATATCCGATATTTACGAATACTTTATTAATGCTGATGTCCTATAAAAAATGCATAGGAGGGCGGTATATGAAGTATTCTTTTGCAACCCGTACAGAACGTATTTCGTCATCATTAACGAACCAGATGAGGTTAAACTCTCAGCGTGGAACATTTATCTCACTAGCAGAAGACTGGCCGACGGCAGATATATTACCACATAGTGCTTTATCTGCTGCTACAAGAGATGTACTCAACCATGTATCACATACTTTAGAATGTGCTGATGTAGCGGGCTATACACCTCTTCGACAATGGCTACAGCTAGAATGGAAACAACATAAGCAGATGGATATAGACATGAATCAAATATTGGTTACCACGGGTAGTGAACAGGCGCTAGATTTACTAGCAACCACGTACATAAATGTTGGTGATACGGTTCTAATTGAGAATCCAACATCACCAAACAACTTGCAGATCTTAAGAATGAGAGGAGCAATTATTGTTCCGTTAGAGGTCGATGATGATGGCATACATATCCATCAGCTACTTGAATATATAGAAATTCATCATCCCAAATTCCTGCTGGTCACACCCAACTTTAATAATCCAACAGGCATGCTGTGGAGCTTGGAACGGCGCAAGCGAGTGCTAGAGATATGTCGAGAATATGAGATTCTCATTGTAGAAGATGACTCCTATGGAGAATTATATTATGAAGAGGGTAAGGAGAATGAATCGTTTGGCATAAGGTATCCTAGTCTATGTACACTGGATGATCACGGGAGAGGTGGACAAGTGCTCCAGATCGTATCCTTCAGTAAAATTGTCGCCCCGAGTCTCTCTACTGGCTTTGTCATCGGACCCAAAGAAGTCATCGAAGTGATGGCGGCTTCTAATCGATTCCTGAATCGGCAGTATGGCGATTTGAACCAACGCGTACTGTATGAATTATTGAAATCATCTACCTTTGATTGGCATGAACATTTAGCTGCCCTTAGACGTGAATTCCGTCATCGTCTAAAGTTAATGACGGAATTGCTGAAACGCCCAGCGTGGAGTAAAGCTACATATAAGCTTCCTTCGGGTGGGATGTTTCTATGGGTGCAACTGATCGATGGTCTGCCAAGTGACATTTTATTGAAATGTTCCATTAGCAAAGGAGCTACATTTGGTTTGGGAGAGCAATGCTATGTAGATCGAAAGAATGGATTGAATCTCATTCGTCTTAACTTTGCCCTTCCTAGACGAGATGAACTATTGCTTGGCATGCATCTTATTGGTGACGCAGTAACTGAATTCACGGCAAGAAGTTAACTTATATCCATATCCATCCCGTTGTCATTCGATGCTTTTATGACAGATTGATAAGTGATTAGATTCGTAACACCAGTGGGTGTAAGAACATACCGACCACGAGATACTCTTTCGAACCACCCATAGTAGTTCTTTTGCAAAATAGACGCTGCGTTGCCGATGCCTGTTGTATCACGTAATGAAGCGAGGGACAACCCGCTAGCATCCGCATCTCGTAGTGGAAGTGCGAGACGTAATGATTTCTCTCGATAAGAAGTGACTAGCTTCGTGCGATGGCTTCCGCCAACATTATAATCACCACTGCGTTCATGGAACTCATGGAGGATGCGTGATTGACGTTTGCTTTTCCTTTTCATAGTTGGAAGTTGGATGTTAGGCTCAATGAGTATCTCAACAAATGGGTTCTTAGTTTTATAAAAGGTAATCGTGATTAAACCGAGCCCTAGTCGTTCACAGAGCGCAGAGAGATCACTCCAACGTTGGTTAACAGCACCTCGTTTGGTTCGACTGCGTTCAACAGCTAAGTAGACGTTAGAGCTTATTTTGAGACGTTCCATCCCTTGCAGAAGTAGCGAGAGATTGAATGTCTTTTTCATTTCTATAATCAATGGATCGACGACCCCATCCTTTACACCAACCAGATCGCAATGGCGAACTTCGCCCTTAATGCTATACCCTTGTTGTTCAAAAAACATCTTCAAAGGTACGTATAATTCAGTTTCGTATTGTACAGCCATATCGATGCACCTCTCGAATTGATATCATCCGTCCGTAATAAAGAACCATTATACCATTTCACAAAAGACAAACTCCATATATTGAAAAAATAGGTCAACTAAAGCCGTTGTCTCGCATAGGTATGTAATACACTTTTTAAAAGAGATAGGATGTATGTCCATTCAGGTAGTTATACCAGGTCGAATTCACAACTTCGTTATAGGAGGTGCCAATCTTGGATATTTTTGAACGAGTGGCAGCGTATAAGGCAGAGACGGATCAGTTGGAATGGAGTGGCACGTGTAAAGAATATATTGAATTGCTACGTAAAGACCCAACACCGGCCATGACAGCACATGCCAGAGTGTATGAAATGATTAAATCGTATGGTTGTGTTGTCGTTAATGGGCATAAACGATATAAATTTTTTGAGCAGGAAATATTCGGTCTAGATATTGCGGTGGAGAAATTAGTGGAGGAATATTTCCATTCGTCTGCAAGACGACTAGATGTGCGTAAGCGTATACTTTTACTCATGGGTCCAGTAAGCGGAGGCAAGTCCACATTAGTAACCCTCTTAAAGCGTGGGATGGAGAAATTCTCAAAGACGGACCAAGGTGCTGTGTATGCTATTGATGGTTGTCCTATGCATGAAGAGCCCTTGCATCTTATTCCATTGGATCTTCGTCAGGAAGTCGAGAAGGAGCTAGGCGTGAGAATAGAAGGGAGTTTATGCCCTTCTTGTCAGATGAGATTGCAGACCGAATATAATGGTGACATCGAGAAGGTCAGAGTGAAACGAGTATTAATCTCTGAGGAAGGGCGCGTGGGGATTGGAACCTTTAGTCCTTCAGATCCCAAATCCCAAGATATAGCTGATTTAACCGGAAGCATAGACTTCTCCACCATTACGGAATTTGGTTCGGAGTCAGATCCAAGAGCGTATCGATTTGATGGTGAGTTGAATAAAGCTAACCGGGGGATTATGGAATTTCAGGAAATGCTGAAGTGTGACGAGAAATTCCTATGGAATTTGTTATCACTAACGCAAGAAGGTAATTTCAAAGCCGGAAGATTCGCATTAATTTCTGCGGATGAAATGATCATTGCACATACGAATGAATCCGAGTACAAATCATTTATTGGTAACAAAAAAAATGAGGCCTTGCAGTCACGTATGATCGTTATGCCGATCCCTTATAATTTGAAGGTAACCGACGAAGAGAAGATTTATGCGAAGTTAATAGATCAGAGTGATATGTTGCATATTCATATTGCACCACATGCTTTACGTGCTGCGTCGATCTTCTCGATCCTGAGTCGTCTCAAGGAGACAAAGAAACAAGGGATGGATCTTATTAAGAAGATGCGGATGTACGATGGTCAAGAAGTGGAAGGATATAAGGAAGCAGATCTTAGGGAGATGCAGAATGAATTTCTTGATGAAGGTATGTCTGGTGTTGATCCACGTTATGTCATTAACCGAATCTCCAGTGCGCTCATTAAACAGGATCTGCAGTGCATCAATGCGCTAGATGTACTTCGTGCCATCAAAGATGGGTTAGATCAACATGCCTCCATCTCCAAAGAAGAACGTGAACGATATCTTAATTTCATCGCGATTGCCCGGAAGGAATATGATGAATTGGCGAAAAAGGAAATTCAAAAAGCTTTCGTGTATTCTTTTGAAGAGTCAGCCAAAACATTATTCGAGAATTATCTAGATAATATTGAAGCATTCTGCAATTGGTCTAAGATTCGCGATCCGCTGACGGATGAGGAGATGGAGCCAGACGAAAGATTGATGCGTTCCATCGAAGAACAGATCGGTGTATCTGAGAATGCCAAGAAGGCGTTCCGTGAGGAAATCCTCATTAGAATCTCTGCTTATTCTCGTAAAGGTAGGAAGTTCGAATACAATCATCACGATCGGCTACGTGAGGCGATTGAGAAGAAGTTATTTGTTGATCTCAAGGATATTGTGAAGATTACGACTTCGACGAAGACACCCGATGCCAATCAGTTGAAGCGAATCAATGAGGTTAGTAAACGCCTCATCGAAGATCATGGATATTGCCCAACCTGTGCCAATGAGTTGCTGAAATATGTAGGAAGTCTATTGAATAGATAATAACATGGAATAGTCATTAAGAAACCCCGTAAGTACCTGCGTTACACAGGCTCTTACGGGGTTTCTTGTGTGCATATGGTTCGTAATACTTACTATACATCAGAGACGGTTACATGAAGTTTATATGAACCTGCGCAGACATTTTAATCCGTCCCAGCTGAATAATACAGTCTTTTCCTCCATCGTCGTCTCTAAATGAATTGATCTTCCCCAGAGCTTATGAACATAAGGTAGTGTGCGTTCCACATATTTCAGATCGAGTTCTGTTCCTTCATACATGTGTTTGATATATAATTCGCCGTTATCTAAGTAATTGCCATCTTGCACAACTAGATAGGGAAACCCACCATTCACACGAGAGTAGACAAGTTGATCTCGTATGTTCTCCCATGCTTTGTCCGTGATTTTCCATTCGACGCCTTTCTTCTCAAATACATATAGATCTAGATCGTTCACTAGATTTTCTGTCATGTAATTGCGAATAAAGGAAGTATCGGAATCTAACTCTCTGACTTCATAGATTTTAGCTCGACCTTTCCCTGCCCCCTCAGCTAAATCCCAGCGTTTCTCAATATCCTCGAATATCTTCAGGCCCAGGTAATACGGGTTCAAGCTGTTCTTTGAAGGTTGAACCACACCTGAATTCAACTTAGCATATTCAATCGTCTCATCCGCAGTCAGGTCAAGCTCTCGTAAGATACGTTGATGCCAGTACGAAGCCCAGCCTTCGTTCATGATCTTCGTCTCCATCTGTGGCCAGAAGTAGAGCATCTCATCTCGGAGCATGGTGAGGATGTCTCGTTGCCATGGTTCAAGATGTGAAGAGAACTCTTGAATGAACCACAGAATGTCCTTCTCAGGCTGTGGAGGGAATGGCGTAACTATGTTCTCGGAGACAGCATCCTGCTTGTGATCAATACCAATATCCCATAAATCCTCGAATCCTGTTTGTTGTGACTTGGTGTGATTAACGGTAGGTTCTGATGTACCAGAATCTTTGTCGTTGTACCGGTTCTGGCGGTAAGAGCGCATTAAGTCTGGATCGACATGTTCTTGAATCGCTAGGACGGCATCAAGGAACTCTTCGACGACTTGACTGCCATATTTCAACTCGTATTGGCTAATTCTCTCGGCTGTGGCTGACATACTCTCAACCATGGCTGGGTTGGTGTTACGAAACCGTGCATTATTCTTGAAGAAATCGCAATGGGCAAGGACATGGGCAACAATTAACTTGTTCTGAATTAAAGAATTTCCATCCAGTAGAAAGGCGTAACAAGGATTAGAGTTGATTACAAGCTCATAGATTTTAGATAGACCGAAATCGTACTGTGTTTTCATTTTGTGAAATGTTTTACCAAAAGACCAGTGTGAGAATCTACTAGGCATGCCGTATGCACCAAATGTATAGATAATCTCTGCAGGGCATATCTCGTATCTCATAGGATAGAAGTCGAGTCCAAATCCAGTGGCAACCTCGGTAATCTCAGCAATAGCACGTTCTAAAGCATGGATATCTTCTTGATGCATGGGAAGTTCTTTCCCCCTTTCTGTGAAGGAGACATTTAGATACGTTCTATGTTTATGAGGCGAAACAAGAAGTTATTCAACGCAACATTTGTGAGAACATAAGAAGTAAAAGTAAGAAGCATGTCTATTGATCGTAATAAGCGATATAATACAAGTAAGTGCTTTTATTTTATGTTGGAGGATATCTAATGACATTAATTAATACGTTAACGAATCAAGAAGAGTTTACTGGATATTATTTGTTGAAGGAATTAGAAGTGAAACAAACCAATGGAACGCCCCCCAAGGATTATTTCGATATCACTCTTGGTGATGCCAGTGGTCAACTCTCGGCGAAATACTGGGATGTGAAACCGATGGAGAAAGAGACATTGTTTGCGATGGATATGGTTAAGATCCAAGGGGTAGCCCATGTATATCGTGAAAGACTGCAAGTGAAGATTAACAAGATTCGGAAAGTAACCGAGGATGATCATGTGTCCATTACGGACTTCATACGTTCAGCACCCGTTCTTCCTGTGGATCTCATGTATGCAATAAAGCAGTCAATAGAGAGCATCACGGATACGAAGATGAGAACTATTGTAGAATATTGTGTTGATAAAGTAGGAGACAAATTAATGCATTATCCTGCTGCGAAGATGCATCATCACGCCTTTTATGCGGGTCTTACGTATCACATCGTACGGATGCTAGAATTAGGTGAGTTCATTTGTAAGCAAAGACCTTTTCTAAATGCGGATTTAATCAAGGCAGGTATTATTCTACATGACATAGCCAAGACAGAAGAAATGACTGCCGAGCTTGGTATCGTCAAAGAATATAGTGTGCAAGGAAAGTTACTTGGTCATATCTCGATGGCTTCGAATTGGATTACAGAAGCTGCTATTCGTAGCGACATCGATCTTCAATCGGAGCTGATTATCTGTTTGCAACATATGGTGTTATCTCATCATAACTTGGGTGAATGGGGAAGCCCCGTTCAACCACAGATGGCTGAAGCTGTAGCACTACATTTCATTGATGCCATGGATGCTAAGCTTCAAATGGTCGAAGATGCACTCGACACAACACCACAGACAGAAGAGTGGACGCCATTTATACGTGGATTGGAGAACAAAGCGATCTATCGTATGAAGTTGTAAAAAGGGAATAATATGATTGTAGTGATGGAACCCACGGATGATGAGTGGGTTTTGTCTTTTAGAAGGAGTTGACTAGCATGTCATTAGAAATAGAGAAGAAATATCTTCTATCTTCATTCCCGGATACACGGGTAGAAGATGGAACGCTTCGAATCATTTCGAAAGTACGAATATATCAAACGTATCTAGCCATGGATACAACGCAGGAATTGCGAGTTCGCAGATTAGAGAATCTGACAACAGAAGAAGTGTCATTTACGCATACTTTTAAGAGTGGCAATGGTCTCGTTCGTGAGGAAATTGAATACGACATCACTCAGGATATCTATGAGCAGGTGGTACAAGCCTTTAACGCGGTACCTCTGACCAAGATTCGTGTTACCGCAGTATGGCATGGTATCGTGGTTGAAATCGATTGTTATGATCAGATTGATCTGATGGTCGTTGAGGTTGAGTTCGAATCCGTGGAGGCTGCTGAGATCTTCGTAGCACCTGATTGGTTCGGTGAAGATATAAGCTCGCAGAAGCAATATAGCAACAAGAAAGTGTGGAGAGAATTACAAGGGAAAGTATAATTGATATCATAAAAATATAGATAAGAGCCGTCCATTATATAGAATGGTTGGCTCTTATCTATTGGTATATTAGTTCAAATTGACAATGTTGAGTTGCTGATTCTGCAAATATTCAATGATGGTAGGTAGAATCTGTAATGTTTCCTTAGATTCATGTAATAGGATAATGGCCCCTGTTGATCTAGTTTGGAAGATATAATCAAGTGTTTTCTGTGACTGTTTATGCCAATCTTCGGGATCGTTGTTCCATAATACCATCTTCATATTGTTCTTAGCGGTTAATTCGGATAGACTAACATCGCGCGAACCATAAGGAGGTCTAAACAGAAGTACAGGTTTGGATATGATGCTCTCAATTAATCGATTATTCCCCTCAAGCTCAAAACGTTGCTTCTCAATGGATAGGTTGGATAGGTTAGCATGCGACATAGAATGATTACCGATAGAGAAATCATAATCATCGACATACTTGACCGATTCAGGGTATTTCTTAACCTGAGTTCCTACAAAAAAGAACGTTCCACCAACATGATACTTTTCCAGAATATTGACGATATCCTTGGTATGAATTGAAGGCCCATCATCAAAGGTAATAGCAACAGATCCGCGTGGAATACTGAAGTTGACGGCTTTGTCCAATGTTACATTAGGTTTCTTGGGAACTTCATTTGAAGATTTGGATGCATTTGTTGTAGGTAAAAGGGCTGTATTTATATCTACACCAGTGGATGATTCGAACGGTTGTAACTCAAAGGTTACATCTCGAGCGGAATTCTGGGGCTGCGTTAATTTGGATTCTGAAGTATTGACTTTGGCGAACACTATCTTACTTATGTATGAATAACTAGGGATAAAGTAGAGAGATAGTATAGTTATGACCAATGTTACAGCGAATACCTTGGGTAGTGATGGATTCCAGTTGCCCTTTCCCCGCGGATAAAATATCTTATCTTCTTTAGACTCATGGTTAGTTCTCACTCCATCAACTTCAAATGCCGTAGCAGATGTAAAGATCATCTGATCGGGATTTTCCATATCTTTTAGCAATGATATCTTTGCTGCATAAGCCTCGGAACATAAAAACATTGTTTTAGTGCTTCGCCCGTGATTATATGCAGTGATATAGCTGTAATGAGAATCTTGTAATGTATTGTAGTAGCTATGTAATGAGAGTCTGAATTTGCTATGTTCAGTGGCTTCAGTTACAGCCGTGATATGCTCTAAAGTATATAAATCTATCTCCCATTGCTGAAGAAAGATCTGTTTAAATGTGAATTTGATTTGAATGAAATTAGTGGTGGGTCCTTTATCACAGGAGAGGAGTTCCAACCATTTCTCGTTAAATGTATAAATGTGATTACCCTCCCTAGTTGTAATGACTTAGTTATAACTATTCAGAAGGGGGGGAGAATGTAAATGACATACGCTCGGTGAAATCGGTGACAGTCTGTAGTAATTGTGCCTTTTCTTCCATCACTTTTTGGAGCTGGCTTGAAATGTGTACATTCTCCACCGCTGAATCTCTAATCATTTCTTCAAGTTCCTTAATCTTCTGCATGTTATCATACTGATGTTTTGTAGATTCTTCGTTCAATCGTGAATACTTACCTTTTTCTTTCTCTAGTTGATACTTCAAATTCTCAATGCCAGTATTTGAGGAACTTTGGTAATCTTTATAATCCTCCAATAGCTGATCATAACTCATTTGTTTGCTAGTTAATTTATCCTCTAATAGTCTAAACTCTTTTTCTTTCTCGAGGATCATGTGTTCCTTCTTATTTAAATCATTCTTCAAACGGTTAATTGTTTCATTAGCATTTAATAGTTGTTCTTCCGTGTCAGTACGTTTGAATTGAGACAATTGCCGGTCGTTCAGTAGGTTCTCCACAGCAACAACCAGATCAAGGGCTGTTTTGTCCTGCTCCAAAAATAAAAAGTCATCGTTCAAAGTATCTGCTTCAGACGCTTTCCAGTCATCTTCAGAACCCTCTATTGAGGACTTGCTCTCATATTCTGATTGAGAGCGAGCAGTTAGAACATTTTTAAACCATCCTCGTGACTTATTATTGGTATACGGCTTGTTAGCCATCATAATCATCTCCTATTGTAACGAATCTATTATATATTATCGGAATATATTGCTTATTAATTTAGTAAAAGATAATAAAAAGTCCTAGACCATTTGGTCTAGGACTCGAAAGTGAATAGGGTAGTATTTAATCACTATAAATTTAGTTTGGATATTTCGGATTTCATCTTATCGGCCGATTGTTGAAATAGTTCTTGTTCAATGCTGTTCAGTGGTAAATCTAACACTTCACGCACACCCGATCGATCTACAATACTAGGTACGCCAAGATATATATCCGAAATGCCATTGAAGTTATCAAGATGTGTAGACACGCTAAGAACTGCGCTTTCATCGAGAAGGATAGCAGACACGATTCGATCGAGAGCCAGTGCAATCGCATAAGATGTTGAACCTTTCGCCTCAATGATCTCATAAGCAGCATTTTTGGTGTTCTCAAATATTTCATCTTGCAGGTCTTTATCAAAGCCAATAGCCGTTCCTGCAATATTTGCAAGACTCCACACAGGTAACTCTGAATCCCCATGTTCACCGATGATATGACTATGGATACTTCTAGGATCAATGCCTTTGCGCGACCCAATGAGATAACGCAACCGAGCACTATCAAGCAGTGTGCCCGATCCGATCACGCGATGAGAATCCCATCCACTGAGTTTCCAGCTTACATATGATAAGATATCAACAGGATTGGTGGCGATCAGAAGAATCCCGTTCTTATTATATTTCGTGATTTGTTGGATCACCTGAGTGAATATAGCGACATTTCGATGAAGAAGATCCATTCGAGTCTCGCCAGGTTTCTGTGATGCTCCTGCCGTGACAATAATAATGTCTGCATCCGCGCAATCTGAATAATCCCCTGCCCACAACTTGACACCACCTACGAAGGGAAGACCATGGTTCATATCAAGTGCTTCACCAAGTGCTTTCTTATGATTCACATCAATTAACACTAATTCTGTCATACGATGTCTTAACAGAAGTGTGTATGCCGTAGTTGTTCCTACCGCACCCGTACCTACAATAACTACTCGACTAGGTTTATAAGTTGGATCTAACATCATGCGTACACTCCTTTGTAGAATTAGATAGCTTGCTATAGTGTACCCTAAATCAAATATAAGAACTCAGCTACGAGTTCTCCATGCTTGCACAGCTCCATCTAATCGTAACATAGCTTCTTCTATCATTTCACGTGGACAACCTACATTCATTCGCATATAACCTTCGCCGTCGGCACCAAATGCAATGCCAGAATTACATGCAATTTTAGCTTCATGAATCATAAAGGCATCCAATTCCTCAGCGTTCATTCCAAGTTCACTGAAATCAATCCATAATAGATAAGTCGCTTCAGGAATCGTTACTTTTAACTCAGGTAGAAGTTTGTCTATATACTCACCAATATAAGTCATATTCCCACGAATATATGCCAGACACGCATCTAGCCATTCTTCCCCGTCATTGTATGCTGCCTCTGTTGCGATCAGCCCAAAGGGTGTGATTGATCCCAATGAATATCGTTGAAGTGTCTCAACAAATGTACTTCGAATATCTGGATTAGGAATGATGATATTAGATGTATGAAGTCCTGCAATATTAAAAGATTTACTAGGTGCTGTGCAAATGATAGATTGGTTCTTAGCCTCATCGGAGAGAAGCGCGTATGGTGTATGTGATCCTTTGTTGAATAGTAGATCTGCATGAATCTCATCAGACACTACCAGAATGTTGTGACGCGCACATAGTTCTGACAAGGGGAGAAGCTCTTCCTTCGTCCAGACACGCCCTACAGGATTATGTGGACTACATAAGATCAATAGCTTCACTCGATCATCGATTTGGGACTCTAACTGATCTAGATCCATGGTATATGTTCCGTTTATTAAACGAAGTGGGTTCTGAATAAGTTCTCTTCCGTGATTCTTAACAACTTGATAAAATGGTGGATAGACAGGTGTCTGAATGATTACTTTATCGTCAGGCTGTGTGAAGGCTTGAACTATCAGACTAAGTGCAGGTACAACACCGGGGGAATATACAATCCAATCTTGTTCAATATCCCATTGATGACGCTTGTTCATCCAGTTCATAATCGCTTGGTAATAAGAGTCACACTGCAGTGTATATCCGAATATGCCATGTGCTAATCTTTCTTGTAGCGCTTCAAGAACAACTGGAGGTGCCAAGAAGTCCATATCGGCTACCCACATAGGTAAAAGGTCTTTTACTCCGAAGATATGTTCCATCCCATCCCATTTCATGGATGAGGTTTCGTTGCGTTGTATTATTTGATCGAAATTCAATGTGTTATCCTCCTAAGATTAAGCTGGTTGTCTAATTAACATTTATTATACTAAATGGAATTGATATATACTAATAGGATGCCATATCAGTAGATTGGTGAAGGAGAGATATATGATGCAGTGGATAGCCATATTAACGATGCTTATAGACCATATTGGATACGTATTTTTCCCGGATCAGCCATTATGGAGAATCGTTGGTAGAATTTCATTTCCTATATATGCGTATGCTCTTGTGCAAGGACATCTTCACACAAGCAATAAGTTTAAATATATAACTCGATTGTTGGGGATTGCCGTGGTGTCACAGATACCTTATCAACTTGCCTTAAATCCACATGGAATGAATATCGTATGGACTTTATGGATAGCCGTTATTGTTCTAAATATGTTTGATAAAGTGACCTCAAAAATGTTAGCTTCAGGTATTATTCTATGCGTGTGTATGATCATGGAGGTAATCCCATTTGATTATGGTTCATACGGACTTTTACTTGTGCTTATCTTCAGATATGCTACTAACCATACGTTGGTAATCGCGCATATGTTACTTAACATGGTGTATTTACTATCGAATCAATGGATATTGCAAACGCTTAGCGTTGTGCCAACGTTAATTATAGTGTATGGGCCAATACTATGGGAACGGTTAGAATCTGCACGTATATCTAAATGGTTATGGAGATCATTCTATCCACTTCATTTATGTGTAATTGCAATTTGGAAATGGGTGTTATGATGGTTGATATTATTCTTGGAGGCTTGTTTGTTGTTGTGTCTATGCTGATATTAATCTGCTCTATCTTTTTAAGAGAAAGATTATTGTCTATGTGCTTTTCGTTATTTAATATTATCTTTTGTACTGGTATTCTAATGATGACTTATTCTCAACTTGTACATGTCGTTTTTAAAGATCAAAAGGAAATGATTAACTTTTCCTTTGATGTTGCCCTACTGGTTTTAATGCCATCTTTGACTTACCTCTTTGAAATGATATTTGGCAGTGGGTATGCATCCTTGATAACCTATTTTCGAAGATTTCAAGTTGGGTATGCGATACTTTGTTTTATTTTTATAGTATCGAAACAATTATCCTCAGCATCATCTATTCAATATTATTATAAGCTTTCCATGCTGATTCTAGGATATACCATGCTCATCCAAATCGTGCTACTTGTTGCAACATTAATGTATTATGTTGCGAAAAGGGATAAGTCTGCTGTCATTCTATGTGTAGGGTTCAGTTGTATTATAGGTACTGTGCTTATGGAATGGATAACTTATTATGAGACAGGAACATATCACTTCTTTGCTTCGAAATGGGGTATCGTGGCATTTATCATTGCTCTTATTATTATGTGTGGGAACAGTTTCGTTCATAAGCATGATCAAGTTGTTCAATATTCCCGTGAATTAGAGATGTTCAGTGATGAACTACAGCGTTGTAAGAAGACGGATACACTTAGCTATGTGGCGGCTTCTGTAGCGGATGAAGTGAGAAATCCATTGCAGGTTAGTAAAGGATTCTTACAATTATTATTCCACAAATATAGACAAAAGCGGGAGCAACAATATTTGGAATTGGCGATTCATGAGCTGGATTTAGCATCGAGTGTTATTACGGACTATCTTACTTTTGGAAAGCCAACATTAGATTGTATTACAGACTTGAACATACGGGATGAAATAACCCATGTCCTATCTATTCTACAACCCATTGCTCATCTTTCCCGTGGTGATATTATGATGAATATTCCAACGCAACTTAAGATTAGAGGTAACGCATCTAAGTTCAAACAAGCGATCTTTAATGTAATTAAGAATAGTATTGAAGCTTGGAGTGAAGATGGAACGGTCAGAATATGGGCGTACCAAGAACATGCAGTGATCTACATACATATTCAAGATAATGGTAAAGGCATGCAACAGGAAGAAATAACAAAATTAGGAGAGCCTTATTTTTCAGGGAATAGAAAGGGCAGTGGACTCGGTTTAATGGTGAGTTTTAAAATTGTCGAAGTGATGTGCGGGAAGATTTATTATAAGAGTCAAAAAGGGGTTGGAACAGAGGCTATCTTAACTTTTCCATCTGCTAAGCCCTTATCTATGAAGTAGGGTTAGATAATTATAATAGTAATGAGAGAGAGTATGTCTATTCTACTTTGAGGTGCGTTTATGAAACGGATAGTTAAAAGTATACCTGTTGTCATGATCACAATTATTATTGTCGTTATTATCATTGTATCGTTAAATAATATATTCGCAGTTACATCTAAAGCACAGAATCATGATGCTGTTTGGATTGATGAATGGCAGTATCAGTGGGATGATAGTGGTCAGATCAACATTACAAATATCAATCAATTAGACGCATTGCACATGTGGACTTGGACGGACTCTCGAGCAAGCATCTCTAATCGTGTGAATTCAAATGATACGTTGTGGATTAGATTCAAAGTCCCAGACCTTGAGAAATCGCCTACAGCATTATTCATGAATAAGTTATATGCGAATACAATTCGTATTTATATAGATGGTGAATTGGCGTATACCGAAGATCGAGACTATATGTATGATATGAATACGATACTATTACCTTTACAGAACTCAACCGCGGACAAGGATATTGTGATGAATCTAAGCGCACATCATAATCGATTAGGGATGGCTAAGGAAGTCATCATTGGAGATTATCAGTCACTTTCAAAGAAATTTTTCACAAAAGACATCACAGATGTTGTATTAGGAAGCACTATTATTTTCATTGGACTGATTATGTTTATTTGTACATTCTTCTTTAGAACAACGCAATTAGCACACTGGGTATCATTAAATGCAGTTCTGCTCTCGATAGGTACAATTATGATGACATACTCTCCCTATTTATATACACACTTTGGTGATTATGGGGAGTTATATATCATTCTTTTTGATGTGGCTTTATTTATTTTCTTACCAGGTCTAGTCTATATATTCGAATCGATGTTAGATGTCGGCTTCGGAGGGTCTATTCGTATACTGCGTAAGTTCCAAGTACTGTACTCTATATTTTGTTGTTCACTCCTGCTAATAAATCTACTGCTAGATAATAAGATATTCTCAGTGTATTATTTCTGCACCGTCACTATTCTAGGTGTGATTATTATTATTGAAGCTATACTGTTGATTGCACATGCTGTAGTGTATGCCTTTCGTGGGGATAAAGATGCCATCATTATCTCCATTGGTTTTGCCATGTTTGCCCTACTCGTCATCATAGAAATGGTATGGTTCTATTTACAAGAAACGAACTATGAATTGGTGTTGTGGAAATGGGGATTATTACTGTTCCTAACATCTCTTATCGTCGTTCTGGGTAGGAAGCTTGCAACCAACCACCGACAAGTCATTGAATACGCGATGGAGCTAGAAAGGTTCAATAATGAATTACAACGTTCTGAGAAGATGGATATTATTAGTGAATTAGCAGCATCTGTCGCGCATGAAGTAAGGAATCCGCTTCAGGTTACTAGAGGATTCATTCAACTGTTGGAAGAGAAATCTCAGGATAAGGAAAAGGAATATCTGAGGCTTGCGCTTGATGAACTAGATCGGGCTTCGAATATTATTACGGATTTCTTAACATTTGCTAAACCGGGTAACGATCATGATAGCTTGATCGATATATGGGTAGAATTCAAACATATTGAGGGTATCTTATTACCGTTAGCTAATTACCAAGGTGGACGTGTGCACATAGGCATTCCAGCTGGATTAACTATTCGAGGGAATAATTCTAAATTCAAACAAGCATTCATCAATATGATCAAGAATAGTATTGAAGCATTGGATACGGATGGAATAATTAAGATCTGGGCTTATCGAGAACGCGAACAGGTTGTCATTCATATCTACGATAATGGAGAAGGAATGGAATCCGATGAGATTAAACGATTGGGAGAACCGTATTTCTCGAATAAATCAAGAGGTACGGGTCTTGGTCTGATGGTGACATTTAGAATTATAGAAGCAATGAATGGAACCATTGAGTTCATCAGTCAAAAAGGTGTAGGTACGGAAGTTGTGATTCGGTTCCCGGTAGCTGTTGATGATGCAGCGTCTGAAAAGTGAAGGGTTCACTAATTTATGTTAGAATAATAAAGACATTTTCCGTGAAAAGATACATCTTTTATGTGCGGTAGAGTTAAAGGGGGATCAACGGGTGAGTGATTACGTGCCAGATCGGATGCAAGAAGAATCACCTAAACATAAGAATAGTTTTAATCTGAGAATAAACTTGTTTTTTTTCAGTACATTTCTGATTTTTTGTATCATTATTGTAAGGCTTGCTATATTGCAATTTGTGGAAGGTCCTACACTTAAAGGCGAAGAAACAAGCAGAGATGTGAAGAATGTACCGATTGCGCCTGCACGTGGAAATATTCTAGATGCTACGGGTATTAAGTTGGCATATTCCAAACCAATTCAATCTTTATATATTACATTGCAAAGTAATTATAGTGATAAGCCCGATGGGGCAAAACGTGATAATTATCCGGAAATTGAGAAGGTTGCTAGCGATATTGCAGCAATATTTACGAAGTACGGAGATACAAACGAGGGTAAATTAACGAAAGAAGAAGTATTATCAGCTATGGATCTGAATAATAAACTATATTTCGGTTTTGTTCCTAGACGTATAAAGATGGGACTTACCAATCATGAGATTGCTTATTTCATGGAACATAAAACCGAATTCCCAGGGATAAGTGTCATTGAGGAGAATGAACGACATTATGATCTAGATACCGTTGCTGTTCAAACGATTGGGTATATTAAAGACTTCAAACGATCCAAAACGTTAGATAAATACCAAAATATTAATGAAGAGATGAGGAACGGTAAGCAGACGGACCCTGGTCTTATCTATGGCGAATCTGAGTTTGTTGGATTTGATGGTTTAGAATTGATGTACCAAGATGAACTGCGTGGAAAGAATGGCTATCTAAAGATACCTGTGGATGCACGCAATATGCCTGAAGGGGTGGATGAGATCGTTCCTCCAGAGAAAGGGCATGATGTATGGTCAACGATAAATAAGGAAATTCAAGTGAAAACAGAACAAGCAATTATGGACCAATTGGATTGGTTACATAAGAATCCTGTATCGGGTAAACTGCATCGTGATGCAACGACGGGCTTCGCTGTGGCTATGGAAGTGAAGACAGGGAATATTGTCGCTATGGCAAGTATGCCAGACTACGATACCAATGTATGGAGTTCCGGTAATATTTCTTCCGAAGATTGGTCAGGTAAGGTGGAGTATATCTATCAGAATGGAACCATTCGCTCCTTTAACCCGGGCAAGAAGGGGGCGCATCCCGAATCTGTGGTTCTATTGGGTTCGACGATCAAACCACTGTCTGTGTTAATTGGATTAAAAGAAGGATTCTTCTCGAAAAATTATACGTATTATGATAAAGGTGCAGCTTTTTTCGGTAAAGAAGGGCATCAGGCAAGAGTTCAAAATTCCGGCGGACATGTATATGGTATTATGAATCCTGCAATTGCCATAGAGAAATCATCCAATGCCTTTATGGTGGATATGATTGGTAAACCGCTATATAACAGATATGGTGCGGAATCAATCGATGTGTGGGATCGATACATGAAGGAATTTGGACTTGGTGTTGTAACAGGCAGTGGTCTACCTGGAGAATATCGAGGTTGGCGAGAGTACGTCAATGTGAAACAAGCCGGAAGCTCACAGGCCGCTATGGCTTATGCATCATTTGGTCAAGGAGGGAAATATACAACACTCCAGCTTGCGCAATATACAGCAACACTTGCGAATGAAGGTAAAAGGTTGAAGCCACAACTAGTTAGTAAGATAACGGATAGTAATGGTACTATCATCAAGGAATTTGGTCCGGAAGTGTTAAATGTTGTGGATTTCGATAAATCCTACTGGAAGCTTATTAAGAAAGGTATGAACAGTAGTGTGTCAGCTTTCAATGATTTCCCATACGATTTCGCTCGGAAGACAGGTACTTCGACACAGGATGTTGGTAATAAGTCTGTCGATAACGGTGTGTTTATCGCTTATGCACCAAGAGTAAATCCGGTATTGGCTGTAGCTGTTATGATACCTGAGGGTGGATTTGGATCCAATAGTGCGGCACCAATCGCACGACAGATTTTTGATGCTTATGATGAAGTATACGGTTTAGATGGTACACCTAAACCGAAGAAGAATGTTTCAGTTGATGAGGCGATCCAGTAATAAATAGTTCAATTGACTATATGTGGGGGATCCATATTGAGAGGAGTTAGCCATGAATACAAAGTATAAATTGTTAGCATTGGACATGGATGGTACGCTTCTAAATGATGAACAGCATATTTCATTAGAGACGAAGAAGTGGATTAGATTGGCCATCGAACGGGGAATACATGTATGCATATCTACGGGAAGAGCCTTTAATAGTGCATATCCTTATGCTGAACAATTAGGTCTGAATACGCCTATGGTTACAGTCAATGGCAGTGAGATATGGCGCGCGCCGCATGAACTACATCATCGGTCTCTATTCGATGTCGCACGGATCAAGGAATTACATGAAATTGCGATAGAGATGGACACATGGTTCTGGGCATACTCTGTTGATCAAGTCTATAACAAAGAGCGGTGGGTTCAGGGAGCGCTCGAAGATCATGAATGGCTGAAATTCGGTTATTATACTGAAGATAAAGACGTGCTACATGATATCCTTATGAAATTACAAGATATGAATGGACTTGAGATTACGAATTCTTCACCATCTAATCTTGAGATTAATCCTCAAGGTGTGAATAAAGCAACCGGAATTCTTGAAATATGCAAGTTACTCGATATCGATATGTGTGAGGTTATTGCGGTGGGTGATAGTCTGAACGATTTGGCTGCCATACAACAATGTGGGTTAGGTGTTGCGATGGGAAATGCACAGCAACAAGTCAAGGATGAAGCAGATATGGTTGTAGCTAGTAACAATGATGATGGTATTGTTGAAGTTATCAAAAAAGTTATTTTTCAGGAGTGATAACGATGATCATATTAGGATGGACTTTAATTATTATTTTATTTGGTGTGGGACTTGCAGGGGCGGTCTATCCTATTCTTCCTGGTGCGCTTGCTATATATCTAGCTTTCTTTGTATACGGTTGGTTCATTGGATTCGAATCCTTTGGAGTCATGTTCTGGATTATCCAGACACTGATTGTAGTCACTTTGTTCGTATCTGATTATGTTGTTGGTGCATGGGGAACTGCGAAGCTTGGGGGTTCTCGGGCATCCGTTATATGGAGTACAATTGGTGTGATTATTGGTCCATTTGTAATTCCTGCCTTTGGACTTATTATTGGTCCGTTCTTAGGCGCGTTTATCGGTGAACTTCTTTCAGGTTCAAGTGTGAAAAAGTCTGCAAAGGTCGGTATTGGTTCATTAGTAGGACTATTTAGTAGCATAGTCATGAAGATTATATTGCAAATTGCAATGATTGTCATTTTCTTTATATGGATTAATGTGTATTAATGAACAAATGTAATGATCGTCATAAGAGCTGTGTTTTGGTGAGAAAGTAGGGGGACTTGGTTGGTGAAGAAAGAATCGTTTGTTAAAGGAACACTTATTCTAGCGGCAGCTGCCTTGATCGCACGTGTTCTTGGACTGGCGCAACGTGTTCCGCTGGAACATATGCTTGGTGATGTAGGTAATGCATCCTTTACAATTGCTAACAACATATATTTGATGCTGTTAACTATAGCTACGGCGGGTATACCGAGTACATTAAGTAAAATGGTATCTGAACGTTATGCCCTAGAGAAACCACATGAGGCGCAACGAATCTATCATGCGGCCTTAATATTCTCTGCGGTCATGGGCGTGCTCATGACGATAATCTTGTATGTAAGTGCACCCTATTATGCAGCGAACACACACACACCAGAAGCGACGCTGGCTATTCGTACATTGGCACCTGCGCTATTGTTGTTTCCTACGATTGCAATGATGCGTGGGTACTTCCAAGGACGGAATAACATGATGGCAGGCGGTATATCACAGATTGTTGAGCAAATCGCTAGAGTAGGCACAGCGCTTGTACTAGCCTATATTTTGCTGCAAATGGATTATGACGATAGCCTCATCGCTGCGGGAGCTTCCTTCGGGGGTGTATTTGGGAGTGTCGGCGCCTTTGCCGTTATGCTCTATTTCACTTATAAGTTACGTAAACAAGATCGTGATGTGACTCTTCTGGATACCCAAGGTTCATCATTACCGATGATAAGGATCTATAAAGATATATTTGCATTATCTATTCCAATCGTATTGACTTCGTTAGCTGTTCCTGCGGTGAACTTTATTGATTCGTCTATTATTAAAGACTTGCTAATTGGTCAATCAGGTGATGCCTACGCAACGCAGGTTCTAGCTATTATCGGAAGTCGTGCACAACCCGTAGCGGGCATCCCACCGATTCTAGCTATTGCACTTAGCACTTCTTTGATTCCAATTATATCTGCTGCCTTTGCTCGACGGGATCAATCCTATTTGAAGCAGCAAATTACTTTAGCTATGAGAATTGCTATTCTTACGGGAATGCCACTCGTTATTGCATTATGTGTCGCATCCTATTCTGTAAACGGTCTGTTATTCAGTACGCTAGATGGTAGTGGCATTATCATGTTACTGACATTTGGTACGATATTTCAGATTACGATGATGACATCCAATTCGATATTACTTGGTGTAAGTAAAGCTAAGGTATCAATGATTAACGTCATGATTGGTGTTGTCGTGAAGCTGGTCGGAAGTTATGCCCTAGCTCCATTCCTTGGGATATACGGCATTATCGCAGCGACTGGTCTATGTTTCCTAGTTATCACATTACTCAACCTTAGAGTCCTGAAGGTGATCGTACCATTCACCATTCTAGGTAAACGCTGGGTCAACTTTGTGATTACAATTGCTATTTCTGCTGGGGTTGGATTTGGATTGAATCAGGCAGGAATACAACTGGTACATATCATGCCAGCAAGATTGGCTTTCTTAATCACCTGTCTAGTGGTAGGTATGGCTGTTGTGGTGATATATCTGGTGTTACTTATTGTATTAGGTGTACTACATCACGATGAATTGTCTAGTTATCCAAGAATGTTGCAGCGCGTATTCAGACCTCTTATGCGACTACAGCCTAGACGTATTCGTAATCGATCGAATCATGAATGAAGCTGATCAGCATGCTACGTCAAATTTCTAATGAAGTCATGAGCTAGTGCTGTCTTTTGTAGTGCAGCTCGATGATCGTGACTCATCTCTATTAGAAACGGTCTTGTGGGCTTAGATATATATTGGGTTACATTCTTGTTCTTCAGCCAATCGTATCGAGGGGTAGGGTCGTAAGGCATATCGAACCAGACGTTCTTAAGAATAGGACTGTAAATTCGTTGTCCTTCTGCAAGCCACTCATGCTGTAATAGCTGTGAGCTCTCTGTTGGAGAGTTCATAGCTTTTTGCTGATCCGTGGTAAATAAATTCGGCCAATACTCACTTCGTGAGCCCTGATGCGTCATGTTGGTTGCATATAAGGTGACTTGTCTCAAGATGTCATCATATCCGAATAGAAGTCCATACAATGACTTACCGATGTTGATCCGTTCTGAGATATTCTTGAAATTCTCTAAGACTAACCCGACAAGACCTGAAGGTGTTTGCAGTTGATGCTCTGGCCCACTAAAGGTATCGTTATTCGAATTAAGAGGAAAAATGACTTGATTCACATGCGCTAGGTGATTCATTGTGTAGGCAGTACTTTGGAAGACTTGTTTCTGGAAATAGGGCAGTTGGATCACACGATCTTCTATATAATGCTGTTCATTAATAATTAATCCAACAGCGAGCAGCGCACTATTTCGATCAAGCCAGAAATGATTCCAGAAGGAATGCATGAAATTGGACACATGAAATTGAGGTAGCAGATGAAAGAGGCTGGAACCTATGTGTTTGCTATGCATATAGAGTTGAAGCTGTGGGTAGGCATCTTGAAAGATAAGAGCATTGCAACGCTCCAACATCCGATAGAGGTCATCTCGCAATGAAGGACTGGTAAGATTGGCCATTAAGCCACCCTTCAAGTCGGTCATATTCCAACCACCATTGCGTGATACCATATGGGCGAGTAAAGCCCAATGTAGCTCAGGGTATGACTCGTAGCATTCAAGATACGCTTGGGTACGTGTTATATTACTGCGATTCGCAGCCTTTGTAGCCATCTGGATATCTAGAATGATACGATGATCTAATTCCGTCAAGAAAGGATGCAGTGACTTATCGTTGTGGTTACTGCCATCCTTATAACGATTCAAATCATCCACGGAACGTTCTACTTGCTTGCATATGCTCTGTGCGGTCAATTCATCCCATTCTAATATCCTGCGATTTCGGTGATAAGGTCGGGATAATCGAAAGCTCGCATATTTACCTTTTATATTTTCCGTAACCTGCTTAGGTAGGGTTGTTAATAGTTGTGCAATATGAGTGATGGATTGGGATACCGTATGCTTATCAGACATCAATGAACATCCTTTCTGAGATTAACCTCTATGCTCAGTATGGCTCAAAAATTTGACTTCCACACCCTAGTTTGGTTCACTAATATAGAAAACAGATCTCTTGAAAGGACGGATGTATATGAAAAAGATCACTTCTAAGGAGCAATTTGACGCCTCCATATTATCTCCCAATTTAACGGTAGCTATATTTAAAGCGGATTGGTGCGTTGATTGTAAGTATATTGAGCCGTTTATTGACGAAGTTGAAGAGAAATTCTCGGAACAATTAATGTTAGTACAAGTCGATATAGAACAAGTTGACACTGTGAGTGAGGAACAGAATATCATGGGAATACCAAGTTTCGTTGCATATGCGAATGGGCAAGAACTTGTTCGTTTCGTGAATAAGCAACGGAAATCTCGTGAAGAAATCGAGAAGTTTCTGCAAACAGCAATCGATGTGTACGAAGCGAAATAAGATGTTAGAATACCGCATCACTTCTATGACCAAGTAGAGGTGATGTTTTCGATTTGAAATTATGTTATTAAAGATGTATGTCATAGCTATATTTATCAGGTATAATTAAGAAGAGTAAATAAATAGATCAGCAGGTGAATGATATTGAATACGAAACAATTGAAATGGCTTAGTTATGTAACATTTTTTGTGATGTTTTTTGCTACGTTTGGAGGTACGGTGGTATCTAGAACGGGGTCTGGTCTTGGATGTGGTAATGAATTTCCGTTATGTCATGGTAAGTTCGTACCCGCACATACGGTTGAATCGTTAATTGAGTATTCCCACAGATTGGTAAGTGGACTAGCTGGTTTATTAGCTGTGGCCGTAGTTATTGCTTTTTGGTTATATAATAAACGCCGTGATTTGCGGGTATATGCTGTGATGACATTAATATTCGTACTCGTTCAAGCCATTATGGGCGCACTCACTGTTATCTATGATCAGTCCTCTGCCGTTAAAGCGTTACATTTCGGATTTTCATTGATTGCCTTTGCAAGTGCACTGATGCTTGCTTTAGGTATACGCAGAGAGCATAAATGGAAGAATGAGTATAGCTCGAATCTAACGAATCGGGTAAGTGCACCCTTGCGAAATATGACATGGCTAACGACAGGGTATTGCTATGCTGTTGTATATGTGGGTGCTTACGTGAGTCATTCAGGTTCAGCAGGAGGTTGTTCAGGTTGGCCTTTGTGTAATGGCGAATGGGTTCCAGAGCTATCAGGTGGCGTGGGAATAGCATTTATACATCGTTTAGCAGCATTATTATTATTTATAATGGTGGCAACACTGGCACATTTAGCTTACCATGGCAATCACGGCCTTCGTGAATTACAAATGTTGGGCATCTCTGCTGTAGTGCTATGTCTGATGCAGGTCTTTAGTGGTGCAGGATTGATGTACACGATGGGAAATGATCAACTCTATATATTTGCAGCTTTGCTTCATAATCTGCTCGTATCTTCATTATTTGGTGTATTGTGTTATCTATGCGTTAGAGTGTGGCAATTAAGAAAATAGCTTCATAATAGGTAGAGGGGGTATTACGATGTTAAAGACATTATTTGGAGACATTTCCGTTGAGAATAGTAATCCCCTTGTTAATACAGCTTATTTAACTTTGGACAAGTCAGTCCAATTACTGCAATCAGAGATAACACGATATGAAGATCCAACGCATAATTTGAGAAAAATAGAGATGTGGACACGCGGTCTGATATCTTCCTTAACAGAATTAGAGCAGAGCTACAGTGTCGCTGCCTATTTTAGGACCTTTATACAACCTGGATTTATGGATGAAATGACAGAGGAAGAGCAGATCTCCTATGCGCGATATGTGTATTTCTACAAAAATGGTTTCATACGTATCTTTGCCATCTTGGATAAGTTGGGGACCGTCTTGAATGAAATTTATGATCTGCGTACATCTAAAGTCAAATCACAGTATTCATATTTTACGGTATTGCGCCAATTCACAAGCCAACATAAGCATAGTGCGCTTGGTGTCGTGTTGAGCACGATTAAGGAAGAATATCGTGAACCTCTTAGAAGCTTAAGGAAACGAAGAAATTCGGAGATTCATTATATGAATATGGAAATGCAAGATGATCTGTGGCAAAGACATCACGGGCTACATGATAGGCTTGTATTAGAAGATGTGGATATGCATTTATTGGAATTGAGTCAAGGTCTGGATATGGTATGTCGAACGTTAACTACCGTTTTTGAGTATACGAATAAACAATGGTTGAATAAATCAATTCGGACAAAAGAACGATATCGCTGAGATGTAATTAAATACCTTTTGACAAACTTTCAGAAAGATCCTATAATTGCAATAATTAATTTCATATTATTATTTCTTATCAAGAGTGGCGGAGGGATAGGCCCGATGAAGCCCGGCAACCGGTTTGTATGAATAGGGATAGCTATATCCTCATTCTAATCAAATGTCATGGTGCTAAATCCTTCAGAGCGATATTAATCGTTTCTGACAGATGAGAAGGTTACGTCTTTATACAAAGAGCGCCCTTTTTCATACTGAAAATGGGCTTTTTATATTGTCCAGTATAATAATTTTGATTAGAGATTGACTTGAGAGGAGGGTCTGAGCTTGATTCAATTAAAGCAATTAACGAAACAATACGGTAAAGGTAAACAGCTAACCCATGCTTTGACTGGTCTTGATCTTTCAATCGACAAGGGTGAGATATTTGGGATCATTGGCCATTCCGGTGCAGGTAAAAGTACGTTAATACGATGTATTAACTTACTTGAACGACCAACCTCTGGTGAGGTGTGGGTTAACGGAGTCCAACTTACAGCTTTGAGAACGAATCGATTGCAAGCAGAAAGACGTAAGATCGGTATGATCTATCAACATTTCAATCTACTCTCTTCTGCGACGGTCTATAACAATATTGCCTTCCCACTGCGTCTAGTTCGCACATCCGAGAAAGATATCGAGAGGAAAGTGAATGACTTACTTGCTCTGGTAGGGTTGGAAGAACATCGTGATAAATATCCAGCGCAGCTATCTGGTGGACAGAAGCAACGTGTAGGTATCGCCCGTGCACTAGCAAGTGATCCAGAAGTATTGTTATGTGATGAAGCAACATCTGCCTTAGATCCGCAGACAACGAACGCTATTTTGAAGCTATTATTGGACATTAACAAGAAATTTAACCTAACAATTGTACTGATCACACATGAAATGCATGTTATTCAGAGCATTTGTGATCGTGTAGCTGTTATTCATCAAGGGGGAATTGTAGAACAGGGTATCGTCTCAGACGTTTTCCTCAAACCAATACATTCCATCACACGTGATTTCACTCGGGGGGAGATGGATCATAGTGAGTTACTGACACAAGCGGTAAATATGATCCCAACTCATCCTTTTACATCCCAAGTGGTTAAGATTACTTTTCTAGGTAGCAAAACCTATGAATCGATACTCTCAAGAACGGTAAGGGAGACAGAAGTAGATTTTGCTATACTGCAAGGAACGATCTCGACTTTGAAGGATACGCCCTATGGCCAGTTAATTGTAAGGTTTGAAGGAGAAGCAAAGGATATCACTAGAACGATCGATCAGTTGTTGAGTCAAGGTCTTGATGTGGAGGTGTTAGGCTGATGTGGGGATTAGACTTCTCTAAGGTTGGGTGGAATGAAGTAGGCGTAGCCATACTTGATACATTAATGATGTTAGGAGCATCCGCGGTATTCACTTTTATTATTGGGCTTCCACTAGGTGTCATCTTATATCTAGCAGCAAGATCATCTAATCGAAACGTACATGTCATATATTCAATTCTATCCGTTATTGTCAATATACTACGATCGGTCCCCTTTATTATATTAATTGTTGCCATGATTCCAATCACAAGACAGATTGTTGGGGTATCTATGGGGGTATTAGGGACAATACCACCGCTAGTTGTTGGTGCGGCTCCTTTCTTTGCAAGACTTGTCGAGACATCGCTTAGTGAAGTTGATCGAGGTGTAATTGAGGCTTCTGAAGGCATGGGTGCTTCAGTATGGCAGATTGTTATGCGCGTATTGTTACCTGAAGCCAGACCAGGCTTATTAGCAGCGATGACAATTACTATTGTAACTCTTGTGTCCTACACGGCAATGTCGGGTATGGTGGGCGGTGGGGGTCTTGGTGACCTCGCGATTCGATATGGATACCACCGTTATGAACTGGAAGTCATGATTATATCGATATTCCTAATGGTCGTACTTGTTCAATGTCTACAAATGATCGGTGACCGTCTAGTCCGCCATTATACACGGAAATAAGGGTTATATTTAATTAGGCATAACCCGAATAGATATTCGGATGCATATATACATTGTATTTATCAGATCACAGAAAAGGGGAAATTAAGATGAAAAAGTGGGCAATTGCTGTTCTAAGTCTTTCGTTACTGGTGGTACTATCTGCTTGTGGTAGTAAGTCTTCAAATGCATTGAAAATAGGGGCTAGTTCAATCCCTCATGCAGAGATATTAAAGCATATTCAACCAGCGTTGGAGAAAGAAGGTGTGAAGTTAGAGATTATTGAGTTCACGGATTATGTACAACCAAACACGCAATTATTTGAGAAACAATTAGATGCTAATTTCTTCCAACACCAACCTTTCCTTGATAGTGAAAATGAGAAACGTAAAATGGATCTAGTATCTATTGTAGGTGTACATATTGAGCCATTAGGTGGATATTCAAGTCGTATTAAATCAATTGATGAGTTAGCAGATGGAGCTAAAGTTGCCATTCCTAATGATCCTACCAATGGGGGACGTGCACTTAATTTACTGGCAGATAACGGCCTGATCACTTTGAATGAATCTAACAAAGTAGAAGCAAAGATAAGTGATATCACAGACAATCCAAAGAACCTGAAAATCACAGAGAGCGAAGCCGCTATTCTACCACGTCAATTGGAAGAAGTGGATCTTGCAATCATTAATACGAACTATGTTCTAGAGGCTGGGTTAGATCCTGTCAAGGATGCATTAATTATTGAAGGTAAAGACAATCCAAATGTGAATATTCTTGTTGCACGTCCAGATAATAAGGATTCTGAAGCGATTCAGAAACTGAAAAAGGCTTTGACTTCAGAAGACACGAAGAAATTTATTGAAGATGAATATAAAGGTGCAGTTGTTCCAGCTTTCTAATGGATGATTAAATCATGATTTGACCATAATCCCACAGAATGATTTCAATTCTGTGGGATTATATTTGTCGACGGCTACTAAATCTTCTATAATTAGTGGATGACCATGCTTTGAGGGAGGGAAAGCTATGAATGGTAGAGTAGCCTTGATTACTGGAAGTGCGAAAGGACTAGGTAAGAGGACCGCGCTAACCTTAGCAGACCAAGGATGTAATATCATTCTTAATTATGTCCATAGTGCTCATGAAGCAGAAGAATTAAGAGGCATGATTGAATACAAAGGTGTGCAGTGTATCGCGATTCAAGCCGATATCACAGACCTTAACCAAATTGAAAGTTTAGTAAAAGAAGTGAATACACGGTGTGGTGGCGCAGATATTATTGTGAATAATGCCGGACCTTTTATACGTGAACGACGCTTATTTGTAGAATATACGCAAGCCGAGATCATGTCACTTATCCAAGGGAATTTAATTGGTGCGATGATGCTGGATCATATGCTTATTCCTTCGATGCGAGAGAAGAAATGGGGAAGAATTATACATTTTGGATTTGGTCATGCAGGGGAAGCTAGAGCGTGGCCTCATCGAGCGGTATATGCTGCAGCTAAGACAGGCTTAGTCTCTTTCACCAAAACATTAGCGGTAGAAGAAGCGCCGTATGGAATTACAGTTAATATGGTATGCCCTGGGGATATTAGAGGCATGAATAAAGAGAAATCCATTGCAGATGTTGAAGGGATGGAGGACCTCGAGAGTCCGAATGGTAGACCTGGTAGTGGAGAGGACATCGCAAGGGTGATTCAATACTTGTGTCATAAAGACTCGGATTTCATTACAGGTAATATTATGGATATAACAGGTGGGCTTGATGCGATAAGACCTTGGGTATAATGAGGGACAAAAAAAGTCTTGGCCCCTTTACATGGAGGACCAAGACTTTCTTTAACATATGTTAGGCATTTCTCTATCTAGAAATTTGGTTTAGAATACTTGGATAACGTCTTGAATGTTGTCGACCTCTTCAAGGAGAGCACGTTCTATACCAGCTTTCAAAGTAATTGTGGAGCTTGGGCAACTGCCGCATGCACCCATCAATCTTAATTTTACAATGCCATCTTCTACATCGACCAATTCTACGTCACCGCCATCGCGTTGAAGGAACGGGCGAAGTTTATCTAATACGTCCAACACTTCATCATACATGGTGCTTTGTGCGTTTTCACTCATAGTGTTCAACTCCTTCCTATAGATTCATTATAGTACAGATACAGTTAAAATCAAAACATAAAAGTAAAGTAGGTGAATTACGTTGAGACCGATCATTGAATTCTGCACGAATAACTTGCATTTCGGTACAGATGAAGTCATGGAACTGTTAGAAGCTAACCTAGATTATGATGTTGTTGAGTATGGATGTCTTAGTAATTGCGGGCAATGTTATCTGATGCCTTACGCTATGGTAAATGGTGAAATCCTATCTTCGGATAGCGCAGATGAATTGTTGAACATGATTAGAGCCAAGATCAAGGAAGCTGAGGCATGGGAAGAACTTGATCTGGATTTGGATTAACCGAAATGGCGTTTAGACATCCATAGAACACCGCTCTTTAGAATACGGGGAACCCGTCCCATAACGGATGATTTCCCCATAAGACCGAATCCAGCCTTTTTACCAAGTGCGCCAAGCGTTCCTTTTAAATGAATAGGTAGTAATTTGGGGGTCTCACCGCGCCATAGGGCATGAATAATGGCTGCGACTTGCTCCGCTTGCGCTCCTGCCGCTTGTGCGCTTGGTGCAAATGGAAGACTTGCGCAATCCCCAATAACGTACACCTCAGGATGTTCTGCGATTTGAGAATAAGAATTCAGAATGACTCGACCACCGCCGTCTTTGGCAACTTCAAGGTCTTGAACGACACGTACAGGCTGAATACCTGCTGTCCATATCGTGACATCACTTTGTATACTTTCTCGTCCAACATAAATTCCCCCCTCATCTACCCGTTCAACCGATACATTGGAGTGTATGTCCACATTGTGCACTTTAAACCAATGCTCTACATAAACAGATAGCTTAGACGGGAAAGTCGATAGAATACGGCTTGGACGATCTAATATCGATATATTCAAATCAGGACGACTTTCTCGTAGTTCCGCTGCTAGTTCTACCCCGCTAAGACCACCGCCTACAATATTTACATGTCCGTAAGGGGATACATCATTTAGTTGTTGATATGTTTTGCGTGTGTTAGAGAAAGACTGGATACTATTAGTGTATTGTTCAGCACCCTCAATACCATGATAACGGTCCGTACAACCAAGAGCGATAATTAAATAATCATAAGAGATGTGTTCAGATTGCGTCATATGTACCATTTGATTCTCTAGATCAATCTTGGTAACTTCCCCATATTGAATGCTTAGCTGTGGATGCTTAGGAAATGCAACCCGAAGGTCGACATCTGCAGAAGTGCCCGCTGCTAACGTATAATATTCTGTTTTGAGACCCTGAAAGGGCATTCGATCAATTAATACTAATTCAATATCGCCAGGTAAAATATGATCCACAAGGCCTTGTATAATCGCAAGACCACCGTATCCACCACCAAGAATAACTACTTTTCGCATGGTTGCTTCGTCCCCCTTGTATACTTAATAATGGGTTAATTTAATCGAATATTTGGATTTCATTATAGAAAGTATCACGTTCTACTGGAATGCGCCCAGCCCCTTTTATAAGCCATATGAGCTCTTTGCGTGTTAGGCCCTCTGGTGTTAATGCGCCAGCGGCATGACTGATTCGTTCATTAATGATTGTACCGTGAACGTCAGACGCCCCGAAGCTTAATGCCATTTGTGTTAATTGCGCACCGATATTAATGAAATAAGCTTTGATATGGTCTATGTTATCTAACATCAATCGACTGATGGCAATGGTCTTAAGATCCTCATAAGCCGAATTACGACGCATAATGCCAGCATTCTTATTCTTAGGTTGCATGGATAAAGGAATGAATACCATGAATCCGTTCGTTTCATCTTGAAGTTCTCGAATCTGAACCATATGCCTAATGCGATCTTCATGCGTCTCAATCGATCCATATAACATAGTCGTGTGTGTCTTCATTCCTAATTCATGTGCCGTGCGATGGACATCTAAATATTGCTCGACATTGGCTTTATCTACTTTCATCTTTTCACGATATTGATCGGATAGAATCTCCGCACCACCACCTGTTAAAGTCTTCAGACCAGCCTGCTGAAGCTTCTGAAGAACTTCCTTCGTGCTAAGACCGCTAATGCGTGTGAAGAACTCAATTTCTGCTGCGGTATAAGCCTTCAAAGTCACATTAGGGAAATGTTCTGTCAATGTCTGTAAAGAATCTACATAGTATTGAAAAGGAACATGCGTATTATGACCCCCTACGATATGGAACTCTCGAATGCCTGGGTGTATATGCTGGTTCACATGTTGCACCATTTCTTCACCTGTAAGGGTGTAAGAACCATCTTCGCCTTGGTCTTTACGGAAGTTACAGAAAGCACAATAAGATTCACATACATTGGTAAAGTAGAGGCTCATATTCTCAATGAAATAGACCTTCTTGCCATTCTTACGAAGGTTCACTTCGTTTGCAAGTTGCCCAAGTGTTAATATATCATCTGTGTTATAAAGATAAATGCCATCCTCAATCGTTAAGCGCTCTCCAGATTGAACCTTTTCTATAATGGCCACCATGTGTTGATCTGTATTTGGTGTAATAAGGGTAGACAAATTCATTCCTCCTGTTTAGACGAATCTCGTATTCTAGTAATTGGTGAGTATAGTTATGTAAAAATAGCGACATTTCGATTCATGCCATACCTCTTATTATAGACCTGACCTATTGGAGTCGCAATAAGAATGAGAGGGAATATAGTGTAATAGATTTGCTCGTGATTCAAGGCTGACTTGAGGGGAAATGGGAAGTGCAGTATAATAATGTATGACTTAAAAGGAGGTTGAATGATGATTAATATAAGCGATATAGCTACCGACAGGCTAAAAATCATGTTATCTGAGCAAGAAACACCGAATATGTTCTTAAGACTTGGCGTACAACCGGGTGGTTGTAGCGGGTTCTCATATGCCATGGGATTTGATGATGAAGAGGCAGAGAATGACATATATATGACTGTAAATGATATGAAAATTGTAGTGGATAAGGAAAGCCTAGTGTATCTTGACGGCCTAGAGATCGACTTCGAAGAGTCTGGTATGTCAGGCGGCTTCACCATCAACAACCCGAACGCATCGGCTACATGCGGGTGTGGATCAAGCTTCCGTACTGCACTGGATGCAGGGAAGCCTGCAGCTGAAGGCGAGTGTTAGAGGATAAATTCTAACTAATATAGTTATATTTAATAAAAGCCATTTGATCCGGAGGAATGTAAACCCCTTCAATCAAATGGCTTTTAGCTGTTTATCTATGAATTCTGTCTATTTATCTTATGAAAGGAATGTATGGTTGACCATAAGTACAATCATACTAGCAGATGCTATAGAGAAGATGATGCAACCCGTACCTAATATATTTCGTTTAATCTTTATGAATTTGAATCCAATAGCAAAGATCATGATCGTAACTAGTGCGAGAACCGCTGACATCCCAACGATTGCGATCCAATATAATATTTCGAATAGCTGTGCCACAGTGTCATCCACCTCCTCGTCTTGTTAAAGTATATCTGATTTTATATGGCGTGTATACAAATTAGGGCACTTTCAAGGGCGAGCATCCAAGAATCACAGGCGTATCTTGAGTATGTTACCATATATGAGCCTGAAGGGATGGATGACTATGGCAGGAAGACAATTGGCAAGTAAGCTATTAAAGACACAGGCATTGTTGAGTAATGCTAGTGTAGCTAGGTATATTCCCATGACAAGACCGTTAACGCAGAGAGTCTTGCATACGATGCTTTATCAATTTCGGATGGTGGTCGTGAAGCCAGTTGTTGGTGGTGGTGGATATGGAGTTATTCGAATTCTTCGTGATCAGGGAGGTTACAGGTTGACGCATAGTTCTCGTACATGGAGGTTTGCAAGTTTTAATCAGATGTATAAGACGTTTGTTCGAATAAAAGCTCCACGTAGATATTTAATACAGCAAGGAATTCGCCTTGCAACCATTCAAGGTCGACCTATTGATTATAGGGTGAAGGTGGTTAAGACAGATGAGATATGGGTATTCAGATCAATGGTTGGACGATTAGCTAAAAAAGGACTGTTTATTACTAACCTCTGCAAAGGAGGTTCAATGGTTAGTTGTCGTGAGGGGTTGCGTCTTTCTATGCCTTCTAAATCTGCCAATGGTAAACGCGATGAAATGCGTCGCCTTACAAGAACTTGTACAACCATAATGGAGCAATATTTTCCGGGCATTGGTGAGTTGGGGTTCGATTATGGTGTAGATATAAATGGGCGAATATGGATCTTTGAAGTAAATACTCGACCACAGTAAAGACTAGAATCATAGAATTTATGATATATTTTTTTTAGCAAAAATGAATTATCAACCTGTGCATAACATTTATCCACATTATCCACTGTGATCTGACAAGTCTTTTCCCTATTATCAACAAAATGTCCACAGGTTCTCCACAGCGACCTGTGGATAAAGCGAACGCTTGTTCTACTATTATTAATTTGATATGATAGATTTAGGAAAAAAGAGGAAGGGATGTGATAATCATGTCTATATTAACAGATGAAATGTTGCTAGATTCCTATCAATTGGCTGTTAAGTTAAAGTTAGAGCGTGATTTCATTACGCTGTTACTAGCCGAGATTAACAAGCGAAATCTAGGCATTTAGGGAATAAGATTTACTCATACAGTTAAAATTATGGAGGTGTACATACATCTTTAACCTACAAGATTCATCATATCAGACAAATAGGGTATCCCCTTGACGATAAAGCATGTCGGTCAAGAAGGGATACCCTTATTTTTTGTGCCATTTGGAATTGAATTATAGCTTCATATTACTGCTATGACCTGGGGAAAGCTTGGCATCAGGATCTATATAGACTTTCGCATTATTTACAGCAGTTGGAGCCTCTCCGAATCCTACGGCAATAAGTTTCAGTTTCCCTAGATATGTCGTAATATCTCCTGCGGCGAAGATTCCTGGTATGTTCGTCTCCATCCGAGAGTCGACCATAATGGAATTGCCTTCAATCTCAATACCCCACTGTTCAATAGGTCCTAATGAAGATATGAATCCGAAGTTAACGATTACGTCGTCTACTTCGATTTCTTGCGTCTCCTTGGATTTAACATTAGTTAAAGTTACCTTAGTAATCTTCTCATCCCCATGGAGTTGTGTGATTTCTGTAGGTGTGATGACATGAACTTTGGAAGACTTAAGATTCTCAACACTGTGTTCATGTGCACGGAACTTGTCCCGACGATGCACAAGAGTAACTTGTTCTGCAATAGGTTCGAGCATAAGCGCCCAGTCCACAGCGGAGTCACCACCGCCATTGATAAGCACCTTTTTACCTTTAAAGGCATGAAGATCATTCACGAAATAATGAAGATTCGCTTTCTCGAATCGGCCTGCTCCATCCAGTTCTAATTTCCGAGGTTCGAAAGCCCCCACGCCAGCTGTGATGATCACGGCCTTAGAATGATATTCGCCCTGATCTGTGCTCACCATGAAATGACGCTCATCTTTTTTAATAACAGAGGTCACCTTTTCTTCTAGACGTAAATTAGGTTTGAACAGATCCAGTTGCTGTTGTAGGTTATCTACAAGCTCTTGAGCGGTAACTTTTGGAAAGCCTGCTACATCATAAATGTATTTCTCTGGATATAGAGCGGCGAGCTGTCCGCCGAGTTGTGGCATACTTTCAATGATGGTTACGGACGCCTGACGCATGCCACAATAGAATGCTGCAAACATACCAGCAGGACCGCCACCAATTATGATTATATCAGTCATTTCATCAGCTAATGGTTGGGAATTCATAGTGTAAAGCACCTCCACATAGTAATATATTGTTTAACGCATGATCTTATTCATTATAATCGCATCAACAAGATATGAAAAGTGTATTCATTTATAAATAGAACTTGATATTTACTTGTGAAATGGCTAGTATCTCTATGTATGTGTTAATATTTAGATGTAATGAAACAACGTTTTGTTTAAACGTCATAATAGGATTAGTATATATGTGATATATATATCATGACTAAGTACAACATGTTATATAAATCAGGTCTATACGATTAAAAGATGAGTTTTTATAAGTTATAAACTATATAAAGAGGAAATTTGGAAGGAGTACGATCATGAGTAACATACCTAAGATTGTCATTCTAGGTGCTGGATATGGAGGGATATTAACAGCACAAAGATTGCAAAAGGAATTAAAGTATAATGAGGCAGATGTAACGCTAGTGAATCGACATGAATATCACTACATTACGACACATTTGCATATGCCTGCCGCGGGTACAGATAGTATAGAGAATACACGCGTTTCGATATCCAACCTTATTGATGAATTCAAGATTGATTTGGTGAAATCGTCTGTATTGGAAATTCGACCACAAGAGAAAAAAATTATTCTTGAAGATGGCAAGCTATCTTATGACTATCTTATCATTGCTTTGGGAGGAGAGCCCGAAAGCTTTGGTATACCTGGTCTTGCTGAGCATGCGATGTCCATTCGCAGTATTAATTCAGTGCGCCTCATACGTAAACATATCGAATATCAATTCGCACAGTATAAGAATGAGAGGAATGCGCAAGAACGAATTAATTTCGTTGTGGGTGGGGCAGGATTCAGTGGTATTGAATTTGTGGCTGAATTAGCTGATCGCATCCCTAAGTTATGCAAAGAATATGATGTAGATCCCAATCTTGTCAATATATATAATGTAGAAGCTGCTCCAACGGCATTGCCAGGCTTTGCACCTGAATTGGTAGAATATGCGATGGAAGTGCTTAGAAAGAAAGGCGTAACTTTCAAAATGGGTGTTGCCATTAAGGAATGTACGAAAGAAGGCGTCGTGCTAGCGACAGATGAAGAGATCAAAGCTTCGACAGTTGTATGGACGGGTGGTATACGTGGTAATCGAATGATCGAAGCTGCTGGCTTTGAGACGATGAGAGGTCGCGTTAAAGTAGATGAGCAATTACGAGTTCCTGGTTATGATCATGTATTCATCATAGGAGACAACTCGCTTGTATTCAACCCAGAGGGTCGTCCATATCCTCCTACGGCACAAATAGCGATGCAACAAGGCATATGCTGTGCCCAGAATGTAGTAGCTTCTATACGCAAACAACCCCTTAGGAATTTTCAATTCAGCAACAAAGGGACAGTAGCTTCTCTGGGTAAAGGGGAAGGTATTGCTGTTGTTGGAAGCAAGACTTATAAGGGATGGTCCGCAGCGCAATTGAAGAAGGCTGTAGATATGAAATATCTCTTTACCATTGGTGGCGTGGGACTAGCGATTAGGAAGGGAAGATTCTTATAATATGAGACATTGCAGCGTTCAAGTTCGAGGACTGCTTACACGGGATGAATTGGATCGTTACAATGCACTGATCGAAGTTGGATCATATCTAGAATCACAAGATGCCTATGATTTAGCCTATACAATTCAGAAGGAGATTGATATTCTCATTGTGCCGGCTATTGAAAGGTTAAAAGATAAAGGTCGTGCACGAGATGCTGCAACGGCTGAATATTTAAGCGCTAGAAAAGAAGAATAAGAATCGTATTATAGAATGAAAAAAGGGAATTGTCACCCACTTGTGGATGTGACAATTCCCTTTTCTGTCATGGCTTATATTTATAATTTAAGCATGTCTTCAAATGATTGTTCATTCTGAAGACTACCTACGAAGAATGAACCGAATTCGCCATAACGCGCACTGACCTCATCGAATCGCATTTCATAGACAAGCTTCTTGAATTGAAGTGCATCGTCAGCGAATAGGGTTACACCCCATTCCCAGTCATCGAAACCAACAGATCCCGTAATGATCTGCTTCACTTTACCAGCATAGCTACGACCAATTAATCCATGGCTTCTCATCAGAGCCTTACGTTCGTCCATCGTAAGCATGTACCAGTTATCATTAAGCTCGCGTTTCTTGTTCATGGGATAGAAACAAATATACTGTTTCTGTGGCAGGATGGGCTTAAGGCGTTGGGACAATTCTGGATTATCCATCGGATCGCCACCACTTGAACTACCCATATAATTACTGAGTTCAACAACACTAACGTAGGAATAAGCTTTTGTTGTATATTTAGCGAACATGGTTTTATTAAAAGCAATCTCGACCGCGTTCAGGTCTTCTAATGTTTCACGTAGGTGCATAAAGATGAAATCTGCTTTTTGACCGATGATGGAGTACACTGTACTACTGCCTTTATTGGCAGATTCCACATGGGGCCATTGTTGTAGAAATTCATGAAGCTCATCTAGTGCCATTGCACGATCTTCATCATCAGCTGATTTCCAAGCTGCCCAATCAATAGAACGTAAATCATGAAGGGAATACCACCCCTCAAGTGTCTGTGCGACTTCACTCATTTGACTAATCACTCCTAATTTTGGTAAACGCTTAATACATTGCTTATATTGTATCGCATCTTGAAGTCATTGAGCAAACGATGTCACAATCAATTCATAGAATCTTCATTGCTTCGTGACAATTAATTTAGTAAGCTATCTATTAGAAGATCTTATCGTGATGTATTTCATTGAATTGTTGATCTGAAGAAGAGGTGACTGAGTCAAATGGGATTTATACCTGTAATTGTATTAATGGTCTTGTTCTTTGTCATGATGTTCGGAATTGGCTTTATTCTTAATATGTTAATGAAGACAACGTGGTTTCCTTGCTATTTATTTATTATCGTCATCTTGCCTGTAGTTGTATATTCAATGTGGGATCATAGCGTGTCGCTATGGACGCATCTTGGTTCATTTCATTTAGGAGATTATGTAACGGGCGTTGCAGGCTTGGTCGGAGCATATATTAGTGGCTGGGCAATTAAGAAATTACGTCAAGGTGGATATACAATGTTCTAAAAAAGTGATATGAATGACAGCTCTTCTTCTGGAAGGGCTGTTTTGCTGTAAATAGATTATGTAGAGATTTCAACTTTTACCACGAAATAGGTCGAACGTGATCTTGAAATTATGATAGAATGGAAGAAGTCTTCAGCAATGAGTGGGAGGTAAACCATGCGCATAAAGAATCTTCTACATTATACTGAGAATCATCAATATTACGTGTATCGTAATTTTTGTTTGAGCAACTTGGATGATAGAATGTTAAGTTCAATCTACCAACCTATGGTTGGGGCATTCGCAATAAGCTTCTATCGACTTCTGTTTCAACAGATACCTGTAGAGAAGATCGGATATTCCAATATAGATCAACAACGCCATTTATTCTTAACGCTAGGTATGGAGCCCAGTGAGACCGGACGTAAATATTTAATAGAACAGGCTTCGAAGTTGGAAGCGGTAGGTCTGTTGCAGACTAGTCGTATGCATATCCCGGACAATGATGATTATATGTATGAATATGAATTAACAGCACCATTATCTCCAGCAGATTTTTTTAACACGCAACATTTAACTTTATTATTACGTGACAAGATTGGCAAGTTCGCTGTTCTATCTTTAAGGGAAGAACTGTGGTCAGATGAACAAAACGGATGGTCCAACACACAACAGAATAAAGAGAATATTTCAGTGCCTTTCTACGAAATTTTTGAGTTAAACACTCATGTGATAGATTATGAATTGGAACAAGCACTATCAGAAGTATCTACGACAAGACAATCAGGATTACAGGTGAGTGAAGACAGCAATGGTCTGAATTATGCTGATCTTATTCTTCGGTTTCCGAAGGAATCTGATAATCGTCCATTTGTGGAGAAGCTTAGGTTTAACTTTGAACAGATGGGTATTGTAAATTATGTCGTTAATAAATACGAACTGAGCGTTCAAGATATATGTCGACTATTGGATGAGGATGGCATATTTAATGTAGAGGGTAATATCGACTTAGATGAATTGCAACATCAGGCGAATCTTCATTTTCGCCAAGGGAAGAAGAGAAAAGAACAACGGGAAGTTCAAGCAGGGAAGATCGTATCCATTAGGAAAGAGATGGATCCAACCTCAGGGACGCTCCAAATGGAACATGCTGTTCAAATGGAGTATTATGTTGAAGTGCCAATGCAATTCAAATCTAAATGCGACATTCATCAGTATAATATGATGCTTCGGAACGAACCGTATACGAAGTTGTTAAAGACATTATTCCCTGGTTCCGTACCCGATAATTTCGTGGATATATTCGAGAAAATTGATCTAAGCTACAAGTTACCAGGTGAAGTGATTAATATACTGATTCATTACTTAATCTCCTTGTTATCTTTAGGCGGAGATCAGCGAATCAACCGCAACTTCGTGGAAGCTATCGCATCCAATATGCTGCTGAAGCAGATTGACACCTATGAGAAGGCTGTTCAATACATTAAAGATCAATCGAAAGTAAAGGGTAAGCAGGCGCAAGCTTCTGCTGGTACTCGAACTCGAACATATAACAAGAACACAAAGTCGAAGCCGGAGATTCCTGTAGCCCAGTCTAACCATTCCTCTGACGAGGTCTCAGAAGCGGACTTTGAAGAAATGATGAGAATGGCTGCTGAGATTCAAGAGAATAAGAAACAAGGCTAAATGCGTATAGATTATATAATAATCAATGAAAGGGGGATTATGGATGGAGTCGTTAGGTGATCTTCTTAAACAAATAAAGAGTCCTTCTTTCAAACGTCAATCTCAAGAAATCGAAAAAGAATTATTTAATCATCCATTGATTAAGGAGTTACGTATATTACATCCTGAATTGGATGATGCTAAGTTAAGACTTAATATTAGTCGCTTATATCAGTATGTGGGCGACAAGCGTAACTGTGATCATTGTCCAGGGCTTGCAAATTGTCCTAATGATTTCAAAGGACATTACACTAAAATTGGAGTGCAGACGGTCAACGGAGAAGCTGAGATTAATGAGCGTAAGGCAGCTTGTTCACTTTTCATTACGAAACAACATGACGATCAAATAAAGAAACGGATTAAGAGTTTCTATGTAGATGAGAGAGCGTTAAATGAGGGATATAAAGAAGTAGAGATTATGGGTAAGGATCGTCTACGAGCACCTGCCGTGCAACAAGTGTTTCAATATATTCGTGCGACGAAAGAGGACGGACTATCCACCCGTGGATTGTATCTTTATGGGTCATTTGGAACAGGCAAAACATTTCTTATGAGCTATATGCTTCACGAATTAGCAATCGCTGGTTATACGGGAGTGATCGTCTATATGCCCGATTTCGTAGAGGATTTGAAATCGTTGATGATGGACAATGTGAAGCTGAAAGAAACAACAGAAATGATGAAGAACTGCGATTTACTTATTTTTGATGATATTGGTGCTGAGAACCTTAATCCTTGGGCTCGTGATCATATTATGGGATCTATTCTCAATTACCGAATGAATCGCAAACCAACCTTTTATACGTCGAATTATAATCTAGATGGTCTAGAGAAACATCTGAGCTTCACGAACAAGGATGGAGAAGAAGGAAATAAAGGCCAAAGATTGATGGACCGAATTTCGCCTTTTATTGATGTGGTTAGCTTGAATGGAGAGAATCATCGTAGTAGCAGTTCGTAATTGTAAGGATACCCAAAAAGAAGTTGCTTCCTAAGGTCAACTGAAGACCTTGAGAAACAACTCCTTTTTCGGTTTTGTCTAATGTAATCAAGGATCAGCCAGTAACAATGAACTTGATAATAACCATACCAAAGAATAATGCGGTCATGAGCAAGAACATACCACCAAAGCCAGCCATTAGATCGCCCAAATCATCACGTGGTTCTTCATTTATATGTTCACGTGGATCTTTGAGATGCACATTTGCTTCCATGATCAAATCCTCCTCATAAAGGTCGTATTTTTGTGCATGATAATAATCATAGACAAACAGACCTAACTTAACTCTAAGTATACTCAATAGCTAAGAAGCTTGTAAAGAATACTTGTAAAGATTATAAGGAAAAGGTGGAAGTGTTGATTTCGCATTGCCAATAAAATATGATATACTTATAACTGTCCACAAAGACATATCAGTTTGAAATCATGGATTGTTCCTAAATAAGGAGGAAAATATAATGGCTATTGTTAATGTATCAGATCAATCTTTCTCAACAGAAGTAGAAGGTACAGGAATGGTATTAGTTGATTTCTGGGCACCTTGGTGTGGTCCTTGTAAGATGATCGCCCCTATTCTTGATGAACTATCCACAGATCTTGGTGATTCCGTAAAGATCGCTAAAGTGAATGTTGATGATAATCCTGAAACAGCATCTCGTTTTGGTGTCATGAGTATTCCAACATTGATTTTCTTTAAAGATGGTCAACCAGTTGATAAAGTAGTTGGATTGAACTCTAAAGATGCACTAAAGAGTATGATTTCTAAACACCAATAAGAAATAAGATGTACTTTAAGCGTCTCCGACTATGGGGGCGCTTTATTATAATGCATGAACGAGATCATCCTTTCATGATACGATTCACGCTGGAGGGAGGGAATCATTATCTATGATGCGCAAATGTGATTCTGAACAAGAAGAAGATTATAAACAACATTTAAAGAACAAGTTAATGCTGTTACCCGACTCAGCGGGGTGTTATTTAATGAAGAATGATGAAGGAACGATTATTTATGTAGGTAAAGCTAAAGTGTTAAAGAATCGAGTTCGCTCTTATTTTACAGGGAGCCATAATGCGAAGACGCAAAGATTAGTATTAGATATCCGAGATTTTGAATATATTGTCACAAGAAGTAATATAGAAGCTTTGATTCTTGAGTGTAATTTGATCAAGGAACATCAACCCAAATATAACGTGCTGTTGAAAGATGATAAGACCTTTCCATATATTAAAATTACAAATGAACGGCATCCCCGGTTAGAAGTGACTCGTCGGGTGCTTAAAGATAAAGGGAAATATTTCGGCCCCTATCCCAATGCGTATGCGGCTCAGCAAACGAAGAGACTGCTTGATCGAATGTATCCCTTACGTAAATGTAATTCCAAGCAGAAAGAGCCATGTCTATACTATCATTTGGGACAGTGTATTGCTTGCGGAGCAGAGGAAGTGCCGCAGGAAAAATACGATGAAATTATACAACAGATCAGTTCCTTTCTAAATGGTGGCCATGAGGCGATCAAGAAGGAATTGCAGCGCAAGATGTTTGAAGCTTCGGAAGAGCTCTATTTCGAACGTGCGAAAGAGCTACGAGATCAGATTATGAGTATAGATACGATAATGGAGAAACAGAAAATCACAACGGCAGATGCGAGAGATCGAGATGTGTTGGGGTTTGCAGTCGATAAAGGTTGGATGTGTGTTCAACTTCTTTATATGCGTAAAGGTAAAATGATTCATCGTCACTCATCCGTATTTCCGTTCTATGGTGAGGCATACAATGATTTCATGACATATGTGACGCAATATTATCTCGATAATCCAGCATTACCTCAAGAGATTCTGCTTCCTGAAATACAATTAGAGCAGTCGATAGACCCAGTGAATAGTGAAGAGGGTCAGTTGGAACAAGCTAATACACTTGCATCTGCACTGTTATCAGAGAATTCTGATGCAATGAATATTGTCTCTTCCTTACAGGAGTGGTTAGGCATTAAAGTGCTTGTGCCCCAACGGGGAATGAAGAAGCATCTAATAGACATGGCAACGGAGAATGCATTAGTTGCGCTGGATGAGAAGTTTAGACTAATTGAACGGGACGAAGAAAGAACTTCAATCGCTGCTACTAACCTGGGAGAGGCGATAGGGATTGGCTCACTCCACCGAATAGAAGCCTTTGACAACTCCAATATTCAAGGGACGAATCCTGTATCCGCCATGATTGTATTTATTGATGGTAGACCTGAGAAGAAAGAGTATCGTAAATACAAAATTCGTACAGTCGACGGACCAGATGATTACAGTACGATGCGTGAGGTCATACGACGGCGTTACGAGCGTGTGTTGAAGGAGAACTTGGAGATGCCAGATCTTATAGTAGTGGATGGCGGAAAAGGGCAAATCTCGGTGGCTGTGGACGTGCTACATAATGAGTTAGGGTTATCCATACCTGTATGTGGGCTAGTGAAAGATGTGAAACATCGAACGTCACAGTTAATGATTGGAGATCCCGCACAGACCGTACAACTTGCACGAGATAGCCAGGAATTTTATCTTCTACAAAGAATTCAAGATGAGGTGCATCGTTTTGCGATTACTTTTCATCGAGAACAACGAGGGAAATCCATGGTTGTATCGCAACTTGATGCCATCCCAGGGATCGGAGAGAAACGTCGCAAGTTGTTACTAAAGCATTTCGGTTCTCTCAAAAAAATAAGAGAAGCCAAAATCGAAGATTTTAGCTCTCTATCTATAGGTGAGAAACTTGCCTCACAAATTATTGCAGCACTTCAGGAGGAGCCTTAACACAAGGCTTCTTTTTGCTATATCATATAGCTGATGTGCGTCGTTTGGGTAGAATAGAACGAGTCATATAAATAACATATGCAACCACAAATGGCATAATCATCGACACCACACCAGCGACGATGTTGATCGTGTCACCTAACATGAATAGACTGAATCCCATGAGGATGCTATTGAATACAACATGACTAAACATCACGGCAATATAACCATAGCGTAGGAATATGAAGCTAAACAGTAACCCGATAATAATGAGTTCTATTGGTCGTGAAATGACGGGATAGATCGGATACAGCGTGTGACCCAAGGCCCATATAATAGAAGGGATCAGACAAGCAAGAAAAGTGTTCTTAACCAGCTTCTTCATCATTTTTATACCGAATAAACGATACACTGCTTCTTCCGAGATCCCTGCCACCCAAGCTAATAGCGGGAACATCCAAGGATAGAACATGTTAAGTGGTGATTGTGATGCGTCCGTTGTCGACCAGCTGTGAAGCGTTAGATTTAAGGTGAAGAAGATAATAGACTGTAATCCTAATAGGATGAAGGCCCATAAATAACCTACGAACATGCTGTGAAGTACATAATGACCATAACCAGCCTCTTTAAAACGTGGCCATGGATTCATAAGGGCTTCCTTTCTCCATAATCCGTCTCCGCCTACAAGGGAGAAATACAATAACGCTGACATGACTAATGTGAGTGCTCCTTGAAATAATAATCCGAAGATGAGTGCGATACCTGTAATTCCTTGCGCTTCCAAAGCAGGTAGCATATTTAATGTACTCAATATAGATACGACGAAATAAAAGGAACTAAGGAAGATTCCTCTAACAAATGAGGTATGTTTCCTTGTCAATGCACTATACACAATAGCGAGTACGCCTAGTGCTAGAGTAAGCAGTCCATAGCCAACGATCGTCATCCACAGCGCTTTGGTATGTTCCTTATTCACATAAGTTATATGCTCTTCAGGAACTGCAAATGATGGTTGGAATGATGCCAATTGACCTGAATCGAAGTTGAATTTAATCTGAAACGGTGCTTTACCAATCATTACATTTGCATTAGCATAAGTGAGAGATGATTCATCGTTCGTAACGAGTTGGAAATCACTAGGATCATATCCCAATTGGACCAGCCATTGTGTAGCCATATCTTCTTTCACTTTTGACTGGATAGAAGTAACGGTTGAAGTAACCAAGAGCTGTTCTTTGGCAAAAGCTACGACCTCAGCTGTATTCATATGTAGATCAATATTATAGTATGTATTTGAATCAGCCGTCTCTACACGAACGCGATATACATCGTATGGATATTTGCTAGCGTAGTTATCCTGGTATTGTTGTACAAGCTTCTCTTTGGCTAAATAACCGTATAACTCAGAATACGAGTGGTATGTGACCAAGCTGTCCTCAGAAGATAGGACGTCAAGTTGAAGTGAAGATTCAGCAAATTGTGTTGCAGCGGCTCTAGCTTCATTCTTATGAATTAAATCACTGCTCTGCTGTTTAGCCGTTTCTAACGCAATACTGGGTAATACCTGTACCATTATAAATAGTAATAGACCAATCGAAGCAAGAATACTTAGAACTTTGTAATTGACTTTGAGTTTCAAGGGTTGCCCTAACGGATTCATTTATGTTCCTCCCAAGTTATATATATAGCCATTAGAATAGCTTAAAGATTACACAGGTACAAGTAAGTAAACCATTAATTGTAAGATGATGTCGTGAAAAAATGGTTAAACTAGAGTTAGGCATATGTACGCAGAGGGAATGACTTATTATACATACTCACTCACTATATTTGGGTATATATGTTACCATTTGTCCGAAATAAAGCTTTGTGAAGTTACCTAATAAAGATTATAATCGGAATGCTATTTAATTAGATATAGATTGAACAGATATTATACGATGGAACTAACCCAAGAAGTGGTTTTCCAATGTCTATTTTGTGGGTATAAAAGGGGTGGAGTTATTGAAAAAAAAGTTGAGCTGGTTCAGATTATCTCCTCCGCAAAATCTAGTATTGGGTTTCGCGAGTATTATTATGTTGGGAGCACTTCTTCTTACGCTTCCTATAGCTAATACAACAGGTGAGTCATTAGGGTTTATTGATGCATTATTTACGGCGACATCTGCAACATGTGTAACTGGGCTGGTCGTTCAGGATACTGGCGTATTCTTTAGTACCTTTGGTCAAGTGGTTATCATTGTGCTTATTCAAATAGGCGGACTTGGATTTATGACGATGGCAACGATGTTCACATTAGCATTAAAAAGGAAAATATCTCTACGTGACCGATTGCTTTTACAAGAAGCGATGAATCAGAGTGCTATGGAAGGAATAGTTCGTCTAATTCGAAAAGTTCTATTGTTCTCTTTTACGATCGAAGGCGTCGCAGCGATAATTCTAACGATTCGATGGTCATTCGATATGCCATTTGGCAAAGCGTTATATTTTGGGATATTTCATGCTATTTCTATGTTTAACAATGCTGGGTTCGATCTATTTGGTCATTTTCATAGTCTAACGGATTCGGTGAATGATCCCGTTGTGAATATCGTGGTGATGTTTCTAATTGTATCAGGTGGTATTGGTTTTGTAGTATTATCTGATATCGTTGATTTCCGAAGAACTCGTAGGCTTACACTGCACTCTAAAGTCGTTCTATCCATGACGACATTTCTAATTATATTCGGAGCCATCATTATATTTATATTCGAATTTAAGAATTCAAGAACATTAGCTTCATTAGACTGGAGTGGTAAGATTTTAAGTTCCTTCTTTCAATCTGTGACTACACGTACCGCAGGTGCGAATACATTACCGATCGGTGAAATGAGGCAAGCATCGCAATTCTTCATGGTCATCCTGATGTTTATTGGTGCTTCTCCTGGATCTACAGGTGGTGGAATCAAGACCACGACATTCACTATCATTATGGGTGCAGTTATCGCAATGCTTCGGGGTAGAGATGATATCGTGATGTTTCGTTATCGTCTTGCACAAGATCGGATATACAAGGCGCTGACCATTACGTTCCTATCTCTGTTACTAGTGATTACCGTAGTTATGGTGCTGTCCACGACTGAGGATAGTAACTTTCTGCCCATATTGTTTGAGACGACATCTGCCTTTGGTACGGTAGGGTTGTCGATGGGATTAACACCCGAATTAAGCCCTGTCGGAAAAATTATGATTACTTTTACTATGTTTGCAGGACGACTTGGTCTGATCACGCTTGCTTATGCGCTAGGACCTAAGAAAGAGAAAGAATTATATCGTCATCCTGAAGGTAAAATTATTATAGGATAGATTTATAAATTAAAGTAGGATAAAGGAGTACTTGACGAGAGATGAAAAGACAGCAGTTTGTTGTTATAGGTTTGGGGCGGTTTGGCTCAGCGATTGCGCTAGAACTTATGGAACTTAACTACGAAGTGTTAGGCATCGATAGGAATGAAGAGATCATAAGTCATATGAGTGAATTTCTTACGTATGCTGTTGTAGCAGATGCATCGGATGAAGAGGTACTGAAATCACTAGGTGTTCGTAATTTCGATTGCGGAATTGTAGCGATTGGTGATGATATCCAGATGAGTATTCTTGCGGCGATTTTATTGAAGGACTTAGGGGTAACTACAGTTGTAGCGAAGGCCATTTCCGTACTTCATGGGAGAGCACTCGAGAAGCTAGGTGTGGACCGAATTATCTATCCGGAGAGAGATATGGGGATACGTGTAGCACATCAATTAGTAACCCCCAATCTACTAGATTACATTGAATTAGCGAAGGACTATAGTATTGTAGAGATTAAAGTTCCGGTATGGCTCAATGGGAAGACATTGTCAGAGATCAATACACGTGCTCGATATAGCTGTAGTATTGTTGCATTACATCGTGCAAGTGGTATTATTGTAGCTCCAACAGCTATGGATCAATTACTTACAGATGATATTATGGTCATTATCGGATCTAACGATAGAATTGCACAGTTAGAGAATGAACTTATCAATTTTCATTAATATAAGATGCCTAACCCGGAACCAGTGAAGGTCATCCGGGTTATTGATGTTGCGCAGATGAATGAAATAATGATGTTGTTTCTTCAATCCATTGTTGGGCTGCTTTACTAAGCTCAGAATGATCTCCATAGATGAGAGAAGTCGTTCTCCTTGTCTCTTTGAGGTCTGGAATGTGTATGACCACTAACTCATTATCATCTAGTAATTGCTGATGTAAATAAGATTTGGGTAGTAATGTTACTGCCTTACAGGTAGGTAGCAATCGAACAATCGCCTCGAAAGAATCAATCTCCATTCGAATGTCAGGAATAATACCCGTGTTATGAAACAACTCATCCGTTAACTTTCGATACCATGTGCCACTAGAGAAGACAATCATCGGTAAGCCTTGCAAATGATTCATATAGACATCTGTGAGTTGGGCAAGAGGATGATTTCTAGGTAGAACTAATTCTAAATGATCTTCAAATAATGGGATGCAATGCAGGCCGTACTCATGGATAGAGGAAGCCACAATACCTACGTCGATTCTTTTCTCGCGAAGAGCTAATACGATCTCATGTGTTCTTCCAGTGACAACTTTGATTTCAGCTGTCGGATGTTTATCCATAAATGTATTGATTACGGGTGGGAGCGTCGTTTGTAAGGTAGTGAGGCTAGCGCCGAGAGTTACAGAGATTTGATTCCCATTCTGGTGTTGTGAAATCGTCTTAAGGAACTGTTGCTGGTATTGTCCTTGCTCTTTGGCAAAGCTATATGTTAATTTGCCGATGGAGGTTAACTCCAAACGCTTCCCACGCCGGTGAAATAGCATGACACCTAGATCGTTTTCTAATTTAGCGATCTTCCTTGAAAGTGCGGGCTGAGAGATATTTAATAGCTTGGAAGCTTTATTTAGACTAGACTGTTCTACCACAATTGCGAATACGTCCAAGGATTCGAACATCCTACACCTCCTCAATGCAAATTTTATTATAGCATATGCAATTTAGTTATAACTAATAATACTTATATTGCAATTCCATTATAAGATGAAATGGAGTAACATGAAAAGTGCCACAAGATGTTCACAATGTTGACTAAGAAACAGCATTTATTCACCTATCGCTGTGGAATATGTTATGTTACAAAGTAATTATAATTAAATTGTAAATGAAAACGCTGTTATGGAAAGGGGGATAATCGTCATATGAAAGGATATTATGCCAGAAAGCTTCACTCGTTACTTGGGGTTATTCCTTTAAGCTTCTTTATTTTGGAGCATGTAGTGACGAACTTTGGTGCATTTGAAGGAGGTCTTGAACAATTTAATGAGGGGGTAGCCTTTCTAAATGGCTTACCATTTGTATTCTTCATGGAGTTGTTTCTAATTTGGTTACCGCTTCTTTATCATGGGGTATTCGGCTTGTATATTGCTTATCAATCGAAGCCAAATGTAGGTTCATATCAATATGAGCGCAATTGGAGATACACGTTACAGCGCATCACCGGAATATTAACATTTATGTTTGTCATCTGGCACGTATATGAGACACGAGTACAAGTAGCGCTTGGAAATGTTACACATGAAGAGCTTGGTGGTGTGATTCACGCAGTGGTTATGAATCCAATTACTTTTACGTTATATCTAATTGGCGTATTGTCTACAGCGTTCCACTTCTCTAATGGTCTTTGGTCTTTCCTAGTAAGTTGGGGGATTACCGTTGGCCCACGCTCACAGCGTGTGTCCTCTATGTTGTGCATGGGGTTATTTGTAATCGTATCCGTATTATTCGTGTTGTCACTTATAGCTTTCCGTAGTATTGAATTCCAGACGGTATGGAACGTTATCGAAACATTAAAGATTGTCTAAAGTTAAGGGGTGAGTAATCATGGCTACATCAAATATTATTATTGTCGGTGGTGGATTAGCTGGGTTGATGGCAACCATCAAAGCAGCTGAATCAGGCACGCATGTACATTTATTCTCATTGGTTCCAGTTAAGAGATCTCACTCTGTATGTGCACAGGGTGGAATTAATGGGGCAGTGAACACAAAGGGAGAAGGCGATTCTCCTTGGGAACATTTTGATGATACTGTTTATGGCGGAGACTTCTTAGCGAATCAACCACCTGTAAAGGCTATGTGTGATGCAGCACCTGGTATTATTCATCTTATGGACCGTATGGGTGTCATGTTCAATCGTACGCCTGAAGGTCTTCTAGATTTCCGTAGATTTGGGGGTACGCAATACCACCGCACAGCATTTGCAGGTGCAACAACGGGTCAGCAGTTGTTATATGCATTAGACGAGCAGGTTCGCCGATACGAGGCAGATGGCTTAGTGACTAAGCATGAGAACTGGGAGTTCCTATCTGCTGTTGTTGATGATGAGGGGATATGTAGAGGAATATGTGCACAAGATTTGAAGAACATGGAGATTCATACGTTTGTGGCTGATGCAGTAATATTAGCTAGTGGTGGTCCTGGTATTATATTCGGTAAGACGACGAATTCCGTTATTAATACAGGTACAGCGGTAAGTGCGGTATATCAGCAAGGTGCTTATTATGCGAATGGTGAATTTATTCAGATTCATCCAACGGCTATACCAGGCGATGACAAATTACGTCTAATGTCCGAATCAGCTCGTGGCGAAGGTGGACGCATCTGGACATATAAAGATGGTAAGCCATGGTATTTCCTTGAAGAGAAATATCCTGCTTACGGGAACTTAGTACCTCGTGATATTGCAACTAGGGAAATATTCGATGTATGTGTTAATCAAGGCCTTGGTGTAAATGGTGAGAACATGGTCTATCTTGACCTCTCCCACAAAGATCCCAAAGAATTAGATGTTAAATTAGGTGGGATTATTGAAATCTATGAGAAATTCATGGGTGATGATCCGCGCAAAATTCCAATGAAAATATTCCCTGCAGTCCATTATTCCATGGGTGGAATATGGGTGGATTACAATCAAATGACGAATATCCCAGGATTATTCGCTGCTGGAGAATGTGAATATCAGTATCATGGTGCGAATCGCTTAGGAGCTAACTCACTTGTATCTGCTATATATGGCGGTATGGTCTCAGGACCTAAAGCGGTTGAATATATCAAAGGTTTGAAGAAGAAAGCCGAAGATGTTCCTACATCTTTATTTGATCGTTATAAGAAGGAACAGACAGATAAATATGAAGGTCTACTTGCAATGAATGGAACAGAGAATGCTTATGTTCTGCATAAAGAGCTAGGTGAATGGATGACGAATAACATGACGGTTGTTCGTTATAATGACAAGCTCGAAGCGACAATTGACAAGATTAAAGAATTGAAATTACGTTATCAGAATATCAATATGAATGATAAATCACGTTGGAACAATCCAAGTGTAGCGTTTACGCGTCAATTATGGAATATGCTAGAGCTCGCTCAGGCGATGACTTTGGGTGCGCTACTTCGTGACGAGAGCCGTGGTGCTCACTATAAGCCAGATTATCCAGATCGTAATGATGAAAAGTTCTTGAAGACAACCAAGGCGAAATGGACACCAGATGGTCCACAGATATCATACGACGAAATCGATGTATCCTTGATTCCACCACGGATTCGCGATTATTCAAAAGAAAAGTAGTAACGCTAAAAGACACAGATAATGCTTACGAGGTATGTCTTTCGAAGAATATCAAGTAGTAACGCTCAAAAACACGTGAGAGGAGGAGTTCATATGACGGAAACAGCTGCAGCAAAGAAAAATGTTAAATTTATTATTACTCGGCAAGACTCACCGGATTCGAAGTCATATACGGAGGAGTTTGAAGTTCCTTATCGTCCTGGAATGAACGTCATAAGTTCACTCATGGAGATTCAGCGGAATCCAGTAAATAGCGTAGGCGAAGATATTGCTCCTGTATGTTGGGATTCCAACTGTTTAGAAGAAGTGTGTGGAGCTTGTTCCATGGTGATTAATGGGAAGCCACGCCAGGCTTGTGCAGCTCTGATCGATAATCTTGAACAACCAGTGCGTCTGCAACCAATGAGTACATTTCCTGTTGTGCGCGATTTAGTGATTGATCGTAATCGAATGTTTAAGGCGCTCAAACAGGTGAAGGCTTGGATTCCTATTGATGGAACATATGACTTAGGGCCCGGACCGCGTATGCCTGAGAAGAAGCGTCAATGGGCGTACGAGTTGTCTAAGTGTATGACTTGTGGTGTGTGTCTAGAAGCATGTCCTAACGTAAATGAGAAGACGAACTTCATTGGACCAGCAGCTATCTCGCAAGTAAGACTTTTTAATGCCCATCCTACGGGTGAAATGAATGCGGAAGAACGTCTTGAGGCTTTAATGGAAGATGGGGGAATTGATGGTTGTGGTAACTCACAGAACTGTGTACGCTCCTGTCCAAAAGGAATCCCGCTAACGACTTCTATCGCTGAAATGAATAAAGACACTACCAAACATATGTTTAAACGCTGGTTAGGCGTATAATTTAATCTTACAATAAATAACACCTCTTCGATTCGCACTTAGCGACATCATAGAGGTGTTATCTTTCGGAATGGGAGGCAATGATATTGATTATAGATAGACCCATTACTAGCTCTGATATCATGGACGATTGTATGACACTTGGCATCCGTTCTGGAATGACATTACTCGTACATTCATCTATGAAAAGTATTGGTGGTTGGATTGTAGGAGGCTCTGAAGCGGTGATCCTGGCATTAGAGAACGCGCTTGGAGATGAGGGCACGTTGATTATGCCAACACAATCACCTAACCTTACAGATCCGCAGACTTGGATGAATCCCCCTGTGGATTCGCAGTGGTGGGAACTTATACGTGAGAGTATGCCACCATATGATCCGGACTTCACGGTAACGACAGGTATGGGCATCGTTGCAGAGACATTCCGCAAACAATCTGGTGTTGTACGTAGTGCTCATCCTCACACCTCATTTGCAGCGAGAGGAACATTAGCAACATACCTAATGAATCCCCACCCTTTAGATTATAGTCTAGGGGAGTGTTCTCCGCTCGCAAGAATGGTTGAGATGGACACATATGTCCTGTTGTTAGGTACGAGCTATGCGTGTAATACATCGTTTCATTTGGCAGAATATCGTTCCTCTTACCGAGGTAAGAAGCTGATTCAGTCTGCAGCACCCGTAGCTATCCATTCCCCTTCCCATACTCAATCACAATGGGTGCCATATGTGGATATCAATTTCCATTCAGATGATTTTCATAGGATTGGATTAGATTTTGAACGGGATTGTACAGGTCAATATACCCGTGGAAAGATAGGTCAATCTTCTTGTGTGCTGGCGAAACAACGCGATCTAATTGATTATGCGGTGCAATGGTTGGACAATCATCGATGATGGATAAGAAGATAACAAGAAGACAATTTCTGAGAGCATGTGGTGCAACGTTGTTAGGTGGTGGAATGTTGGTCGGTGGGTATGCTTGGTTATGGGAGCCTAAGCATCTCACTATTGAATATATAGAGTTGAATTTCAGTACATTCCCATCGTCCTTCAATGGTTTGAAGATTGTTCAATTTAGTGATGTACATCTAGGTTTTCATTTCGATGAGCGAAGTATTAAGAATCTAATGGAAGCCATATCAAGCCAATTACCGGATATGATTTGTTTTACAGGAGATATGGTAGATTACGATTCTGATGCGATGCGTAATGCCATTCCCGATTTATCTTCTCTTCACGCTCCTCTAGGTAAATATGCTGTCTTAGGGAATCATGATCATTGGGGTCAGCCTAATGAAGTTAGGCGTATGCTTGAGGAAGCGGGATTTACAGTTCTTCATAATTCACATGTAATCTTAACTAGAGAACATAGCTCGCTTGCCATTGTCGGATTAGAAGATGTTCTACACGGAATGCCTGATCCGCAAAAAGCACTAAAAGGAATACCCGAGGATACATTCTCCATCTTGATGGTACATGAACCAGATTATGCGGATATAGCTTCCTCTTTCCCCTTTAATCTGCAACTATCAGGTCATAGTCATGGAGGGCAGGTTAGGTTTCCTTTTGTTGGTTCTATAACAACACCCATTGGTTCAAAGCGGTATATACAAGGCCTTTATCATCTGGACAATAGTGATTTGTTGTTATACGTGAATCGAGGTGTTGGTGTTACGAAGTTGCCCATAAGATTTCTGTGTGCACCTGAAATAACCGTATTTAATCTGAATAACTCAGGAGAGTGAACAGATATGTTCGGCAGAGGTATTCCTAGCAACTTGTCTGGTTTATATAATGAGCGAATACAGCTTCGATTACTTGAACGATCAGACGAAGAACGATTATGGTCCATTCTATCTGATCAACAAGTATTTCTCAGCATTGCCAATGCGAAAGACGATACCTATTATCAAAAGAGAAAGTTACTTGGCCAAATACTTAGTCGTGATGTGGAGCAACATCTGCATTTGGGCATATGCTTAGCTCAAGAAGGATATCTTATTGGATTTGTTTCTCTTCAGAATTATAGTTCTTTTCGTTCGATGCCTTTGTTAGGGTATATGCTGGATAGATTATATTGGGGGCAAGGATTAACCACGGAGGCAGTAAGCATACTTATGAACTTCGGATTTAGCGAGCTTGGTTTGCAAAAAGTAGAGGGAAGATGTCGTGAAGATAATATTGCCTCAGAGAAAGTAATGAGGAAAAATGGATTCGTCTGGGATCGAATGCTTCCCCAGCGATATGGAGCCGATCTTGTAACGAATAAGATTAATATATTCCATCTGGATGCTTGTAATCATATCGTACGCATCTAATTGAAATTCATCATTGTTACACAAATGAAATGTTACTGATACGCAACTCTAACAGAGTGTGGTTATAATAAAAGCATAACCCCCTTTTAAAATATAAAAATTCCGGGACTCGTGAATAACGAGTCCTATTTTTTTGTGCAGATATGTGAAGGATAATTAATTGAACGGGACATTGACCTTTTGTTTGTCTTTATAATATACCCATTGCTTATATCCGATGTCCTGAAGTGTTGTGCGTACGTCCATGAATTCATCTCCTACACGGTCTGGAACATGGGCATCCGAGCCGAACGTGACGTCGACACCATAATGCAAAGCTCTTTCCAATAGAGCATTAGATGGATACCAACCGCCACATCGTTTTGTTTTTCCTGAAGTATTGATCTCAATAGCAACACCACACGCAGAAACAACCTTCATGGTATCGTCAATAACTTGATTCGCAGGAATATCGGAAAAGGCAGGATAATAACCTTTCATAGCATCAATATGTCCTAGAATTTGGAATATACCGCTTTTAGCAGACGCTTGAATTAAACGATAATACTCTTCCTTCACTTCGATTTGTTGGTTCTCATTCAAGTGATTCCATCGATTCTTGTTGAAGATACTAAGATCACGTACTTGATGGACAGATCCAATAATATAATCAAATGGATATTGTGCGAGGGTCCTTGCGTATAGCTCGGCTTGATTCACAAAGTAATCGGATTCAATGCCTAGAAGAACATCGATATTATCTTTATATTCCTCTTTAAGAGCAAGCACCTCTTGTACATAGTGGGTCAACTCAGATTTAGCCATTGTTATTTTGGGGAATGCACGATCTTCCTGTTCATAAAAATAGGGTGTGTGGTCAGATATGCCGATAACCTGAAGACCGGAGGAAATAGCTGATTCGATGTAATCTCTAATATTTCCATCGGCATGCCCACAACGATAATGATGTGTATGAATGTCGAATTTCATTAGATGAACACTTCCTTCGTCATATTTGTTATTCTGAGCTAATAAATTGTGTTTCTGGCATGCCCTTCAAGTCACTTAGAAATTGTTGCATCGCTGAAGTAAGATATCTGCCTGACTTATAAATGAGGCCAACAGGGTGTGTAACTTCAAGTTCGAAAATGGGAACGATTTTTAGTGTGCCCAAACGCAGTTCTCTAGAAACAGATAACTTGGATATGATCCCTGCACCAAGGTTAAGTTCCACCAAACGTTTAATTTCTTCACTACTGGAGAGTTCCATAATGACATTGGGAATTATCTTGTGTTTCTTACATATATCATCGACGAACTTCCGTCCAACTGTATCACCTGTAAGCAAGATGAGTGGCAAGTCACGAAGTGCATCAATCGTAGCGACAGGCATTTGCGATAGTGGATGATTAGGAGTAACGACAAGTTCAAAAGTATCATAGTACAAAACCGAAGTAATTAAGTTAGGATTGCGCTCAATAAGATAACCGATCCCAACATCAATCTGTCCATTCTCAACATTATTATATACTTCGCATGATGCCATGGATTGAATGGTTGTTTTGATGAGTGGGAATTGATCTTGGAAATAAGATAAAATACGAGGAAGGATCTGAATAGCAATTGAAGTGGTCGTTCCAAGTACAATATGTCCTTGCGGTGTATCATTTAGATCGTAGAGACGTTGCTTTAACTCTTCTACTATAGCGAGTATTCGTTCGGTATGATCTAGGAATACTCTTCCTCGATCTGTTAGTGTCACAGGTTGGTTTCGATCTACAAGAACGGTATTGAACTCATCTTCTAGGTTTTTTATTTGAGCGGAGACGGCAGGTTGCGTGAGATTAAGCACTTCTCCTGCTTTTCGAAAGCTCATTGTCTTAGAAATAGTTACTAGTGTCTCTAATTGGCTAATATTCACGGTACCCCTCCTTCAATTAACACTTCTCCACGGTATATTTACCAAGCGTTGTTTAAAATTATAGATGATCGTCTGATTCAGAGCAATGATATTGCAAATCACGTAACTTTTTTTTGTAAAACTTTATAAAATGGGTTTAAAGTCCGATAATTATAAATAGAAGATATCGACAGTTATTAACATTACGAGATTCAGATGAATAGTTAATAGGTAATAAGAACTATAATTAGATCTTTTAGCATATATTTGATGTCATATTGTTAGGTTTAAAGTATAATTATGTTATAGAAATATGAGGGGCTTTTGGCACTGTGCTGAACGTTCAAATGGAAAGAGGTATAAATCAACATGAAAGCTGAAATCATTAATCCATTTCTTGAGTCTGCACGGGGTGTCATTGAGCAAGTGATTCAAGTATCACCTTCGACTGGCAATTTGGGTATTAAGACAATAGAGTTTGTTAAAGGGGATATATGGATTCAAGTAGGTATGACCGGACAAATCTCAGGTAATGTGATATTTGGTTTGAAGGAGACAGTTGCATTAAAGATTGTTTCCGCAATGATGGGCGGATTTGTAATTACGGAAATGGATGAAATGGGTCAAAGTGCCATATCTGAACTTGGAAATATGATTAGTGGAAATGCGAGTACCATTCTTGCTAATCAAGGCGTAACCGTGGATATTACACCACCCAAAATCGTGACACCCGAGAATGATACGCTCTTTCAGTCTAAAAAGGCGCTTAGTATCCCATTGACAATGGATGGCATCGGTGAAATGGATATCCAAGTTATGATTTCTTAGAATAAGTGAAGAAAGTTCGCTATAACGAAAGGACTAGAAGATGCTAAAAGATAAAGTTATTGTAATTACAGGGGCCTCTAGCGGAATAGGTGCTTTAACGGCGAAAATGCTCTCTGAACAGGGTGCTGTTCTAATATTGTTGGCTCGTTCACAGACTAAATTACAGTCCGTTGGTATACAGTTATCAGGTACATTTGAGTTGATTGCTATGGATGTGACTGTGCAGGAGCAAGTACAATATGTGATGAATGATGTTTTACATCGTTATGGTAAAATTGATATTCTTATCAACAATGCTGGATATGGTAAATTTGAATCAATCGTAGATATGGAAGTGGACGAATTCAGCGATATGATGAATGTGAATTATATGGGAACAGTCAGATGTACAAAAGCGGTCTTACCGAGCATGTTGGACAGGGGAGAAGGCCATATCGTGAACGTTGCATCTATGGCGGCTAAGATTGGTACAGCGAGATCTACTTCCTATACAGCGACTAAACACGCCGTCTATGGGTTTAGTAATAGTCTGAGACAAGAACTACGAGGGAGCGGAATAACAGTCTCTACCGTTAACCCAGGGCCGATAGATACGCCATTCTTTGAATTGGCAGATCCTTCAGGTAAATATTTATCGAATATACGTTGGTTCATCATGAAGCCAACCTATGTCGCTCACAAAATGGTTAAGCTAATTGAACGTCAACAAGAAGAGTTGAACTTGCCATGGATGGCTTCAGTTGGTATACGACTGTATCAATTATTCCCTCGTTTGGCAGACAAGCTGACATATGGAATGATGAATAAGAAATAGAAGAACCGCCTCTCATGAGACGGTTTTTCTATTTATTTGGAAGGATTTGCGTTTTAGCATATAATGAATAAGAATGATTTGAACATAAAGGATGGACATACATGAATATAAATACTTTTACTGAGTTAGAGATTCCAATAGATATGGTCAATAAATTATCAGAATTCGAGATACACAAGCCTTCACCTGTCCAAGCAGAAGTCATTCCGGTAGTCATGCAAGGCAGGGATGTTCTTGCGCATTCGCAGACAGGGACGGGGAAGACGTTAGCTTATTTGCTACCTATTCTTCTAGGGATTGATCCTGAACTTAAATCGGTTCAAAAGCTAATTCTAGCTCCCACCCAAGAACTTGCTATGCAAATTGTACGCGAGAGTGAACGTTATGGTGAACATAGAGGCATACGTGTATTGGCGCTTATTGGTGGAGCTTCGACGAAGCGACAATTAGAGAAACTTCGTCTTCATCCACAATTAATTGTTGGAACGCCTGGTAGGATTAGAGAATTGATCGAAACGCGCAAACTCAAAATGCATCACGTCAACATGATTGTTGTAGATGAAGTGGACCAAGTATTTCAATTGGGTGCCGCAGGTGATGTAAGTCGTATTATTCGCAGTGCTATGCGTGATCGACAATTAATATTTCTATCTGCAACCATTAGTAAAGAATCAGCAGATCTGGTTAGTAGAGAGATGAAAGAACCAGCAATGATCGGTATCTCTCCAGAGCAGATGACAGCTTCAGGATTGGAACATTATTATTTCATATCAGAAGAACGGGATAAGCTGGATACATTACGTCGTCTTATCCGATATTACAATCCACAGAAGGCGCTCGTATTTGTGAATACGACGGAAGATATAGCAGAAGTGGAAGCTAAGATGAACCATCTAGGCATTAGTACTAAGGCCATCTATGGCGATGCTCATAAGTTGGCACGTAGTGGCGTGCTGGATGGTTTCCGTAAGGGCAAATTCAAAGTGCTTGTCGCTAGTGATTTAGCAGCACGTGGATTAGACATCGAAGGGTTAACGATGGTCATTAACTATGATCCTCCGACAAATTCTGAGCACTATGTTCATCGAGCAGGAAGAACAGGAAGAATGGGACGAAAGGGTATTGTTCTATCGATCATTACGCAACGTGAAGCATTTATCATTAAGAAATTCACAAAGGAGCTTGATACTCCAATTGGACTTAGAACCATGTCCGTGGGTAAAGTCATTGAAACGGGAAAAGAGAGCTCAAAACCAGATCGGAAATTATTCAATGAACCACCAGTGAAAGCACCAGTGAAACCACAAGTGTCAGAACACACTCAGTCAATGGATAATACAGAATCTATTGTGCCACCAGTACAGAAGCCGATTGCACCACGTAAATCAAGTAAATACAATGATGGAGCTAGTAAAAGTGAGCGCGAACGTGCACGTAAGAATAAGGGTGCACCGAAATGGTTGAAGAATAAGTCTTCACTTGATTAGTATTTACATTGTTGCTGCTATGAATCTCTTTATGGATGGCTGTTATCAAATTTGAGGTGATAATGATGAATGAAACGAAAGTATTAGACATTCAAGGATTAACCGGAGGATACAGTCAGAATCGTCCTGTATTACATGATGTTCAACTTCATGTGGGAGTAGGGGAGATGGTTGGCCTTATTGGACTCAATGGAGCTGGTAAGAGTACGACGATGAAGCATATTCTTGGACTGATGTCACCCCATAAGGGAGATATTCGAGTTCAAGGCAAGAAGCGGGAAGAAGATTCAGAGGCTTATCATAGTGCCCTTGCTTTTGTACCTGAATCACCGCTCCTGTACGAGGAAATGACGGTTAGAGAGCATCTTGAATTTACCGCGAGAGCTTACGGGGTTTCGAAGGAAGACTTCGAGAACCGATCCCAGAAGTTAATAGCCTTATTCCATATGGGAGATAAAATGGACAGCCTTTCTATCCATCTATCTAAAGGAATGAAACAAAAGGTGATGATCATGTGTGCCTTTGTTGCTCGTCCATCTCTATATATCATTGATGAGCCATTTCTTGGTCTAGATCCCCTTGGTATTCGTTCATTATTGGATTTCATGATGGAGTTAAAAGCTGGGGGAGCTTCGATTCTATTAAGTTCTCATATCCTATCGACCATCGAGAATTATTGTGATCGATTTATCGTAATGCATAAAGGCTGCATTATTGCCCAAGGCACGCTTGAACAAATTGCTCAACAAGTGGGCAAGCCAGACGCACCGTTGGAGGATCTCTTTTACACACTCGTACAGGGTAGGATTTGAGTATGGATCTCAATGGTCTTCGAATTCAACGACGTCGTCAATTCTGGGGAGAGGTTATTCCTTATTTAGGATATGTCATGCAAAGCGGTCTGGCTGTCATGCTTATCTTTCTATTTATTGCATTCTCGGCATGGTATACCTCATTAGTGCAACAAGTACCAGTAGGACTTCCTATTCGATCTATCATGCTAATTATATTACTTCCATTAAGTGTTCATAGCAGTTTCCGTACATACCTACAATTCCCCGACACTGTGTTTCTTCTGCCTCAAGAGTCGAAGATGCATCGTTATTTGAGGGGAAGTTGGCTAAGTGGTGTAGCTTATAAGATGATAGGCCTGACATTTGTATTCGTGACCTTGTGGCCATTATATATTAGAAGTGATATCTCACCTAAGCCTTTCTGGATATTCTTATTGCTACTATGGATGTTAAAGATGATATCGAGTTATGGCGGTTGGAATGAGACCCTAATGGTATCTAATGCTGCATCTAAATGGTATCGGATACTAAGATGGGCAGTCGTGGGACTAGCTTTGTCAGCATGGTTATGGCAACCATTAGGCAAAAGTCTTATTTACGTTCTTTTAATAGGAATAACATATATCGTGGCATTAACATTTCCTGTGAAGCATTTAGTGCCATGGGAGCGATTGATTGCTAAAGAACAGGCCCAGATTGGTCGAGTCATGTTGGTGTTGGGATGGTTCGTTAATGTGCCAGAGCGTCAACAACGGGTATATCCACGTCGAATACTCTCTAGACTAGGAAGTCAGATATCATGGCGCCAAAACACCGCATATCGATATCTTATGACTAAGAGCTTCATTCGTAGTGATATATTCGGAATTATTATGCGTGTCTTCGGGTTAGGGTTACTTCTGTTGTGGTGGACGCGTGGAAGCTTAGTTGGTAGTGGCATTTATTTGTCCGTGCTGTTCTTAATAGGGGTCCAATTATCTTCATTACAAGGGTATCATCGTGAATCCTTTTGGATGAATATTTATCCGATTCCAAAGAATAGTAGAGGGCATAATGTGAAGCTCTTTGTATTTCAAGTTCACTTATGGATGGTTATACTCTTATGGTTACCTTTTTGGGTTGATGGATGGTCACATATCACACTGAATTTTGGAACACTCATAGCGGGAGTAATGATGTCCTACCTGATCCGTGTTGTCATCTCGCGTAAGAATAATCAAGCTAATGATGAGGATTAGGTTGTGAACGAATGAAAGGGGGCTGTCCCAAAAGTAGATTTTCTACAAGCGAAGACAGACTCTCCGCATTCTCAAAACAATAAAAAGTTAAAAGAGCAGCGATTCTCCTGTTATTGGAGGATCGCTGTTCTGCGTTTTTGATCAATCGCGGCTTGTTTCAGTAGATTATGGGCAAGTGAAAGCCAACCGACCTCAAGCGTCACTTTTTTCATGCCGCGAAGTAGAAATCACCCGAATCCCCGGTTGTTCTTCAGTTGTCCAAATACACTTTCCGACTCCGTCATTCGGCGTACGGCCAAGGCGTAACCTTCCTCGCTTCGCAGAATTTCCCGTGCCTGTTTCTGGTACCTCAGTCGTTCCAAACTGACAACCACTTCCCGATTTCCTGTTGTCTTCGTACACCGTTCCTTCAGTGGACAGCCCTCACAGCTTC
>NZ_JBITNB010000008.1:0-137897 GCF_054373195.1 Paenibacillus sp. CMAA1364
TCCCATACAAAAAAAGGGGCCCCTAGCCATTTTCATGACTTATGGGACAGCCCCTATTTCATCTTGTTCGCCATTCCGCTTGCCATTGGTTCGCTTGTATACCTTTTTACAGATGTACTATTGCACCGAAAATATAGTCTCTAGTTCAGGGATATATTCCTTGACCATACGACGAACCTGATATATACCAACCTTGCAGATGGGGTTCTTGAAATTCACGAAAGAAAAAGGATATAAAGAACAAGTGCCAGACTACAACTTTTCGTAGTCTGGCACTTTATTTGTAGGAGCATATCGTATAAGATTGTTCACACTGAGCACTCCACACATACGGAGTGCGTTGCAGTACTTTTACTATAATTTCACTAACACTACTAGGAGGAACACATATGTCTAGAACATATTCACGTACGTATATTGAGAATGTCAAGCTTGAAATGATGAATAGATTAGGATTAAAGCAGGTGTTTTATAAGGAACAACTGGGTGATGGCTTAATTTTTGAAGCGGTGGGATTTGATAGAAGAACACAACATCGATTTTGTTTTAGACCGAAAACGGGAACAATTGATGAATTTGTTTCAGGAAAATGGATGAAAGTGCGTAATTTTATAATAAAAGGTTGAGTCTGAGAAAATGAGAACATCGACTACAGAAAGGAGTGAAATCATCATGAAGGTCATTGTCATTGGAGCGGGAATTGCTGGAGCTTCGACCGCATACCAATTGGCTAAGCAGGGAGTAGATGTCCTCATCATCGATCGGAAAGATGAAGGACAGGCTACGGATGCAGCTGCTGGCATTATTTGTCCCTGGCTGTCGCAGCGGCGCAATCAGGCTTGGTATCGGCTTGCGAAAGCTGGAGCGCGTTATTACCCTGTGCTCATTGAAGAGCTTGAAAAAGAAGGGGAAACCGAAACCGGCTATGCCAAGGTCGGTGCCCTCAGTATACATATGGATCCGGAGAAGATCGACAAAATGGAAGAGCGAGCCTACAAGCGTATAGAAGACGCGCCAGAAATCGGTGAGATTACCCGGCTTGATGAACATAGGACCCGTGGGCTCTTCCCGCTGCTCGAGGAAGGATATTCTTCCATTCATATTAGTGGGGCTGCGCGTGTTGATGGCCGAGCGTTGCGTGATGCTTTGCTTCGATCTGCCCAAAGGAACGGGGCTGAACTTATATATGGGGATGCTAAGCTAGAATTTCAATCCAACCGTGTAACGGGCGTAACGGTTGGGGCGAATCGCTATCCGGCTGATATCGTTATCGTATGTGCAGGGGCTTGGGCGCAACCGTTGCTAGAACCTTTAGGCATTGATTTCAAGGTAACTAATCAGAAAGCGCAAATCATGCACTTGCAGATTCCAGATACCAATCAAAATACTGGCAACTGGCCGGTCGTTATGCCACCTTCTGATCAATACCTGCTCGCCTTTGAACAGCAGAGAATCGTGGTAGGGGCGACGCATGAAAATAATGTTGAAGGCTACGATACGAGGATTACGCCCGGAGGAATGCACGAAATCTTGAGCAAATGTCTTACATTCGCATCTGATCTGGCGGAGAGTACGTTCCAGGAAGTGAGGGTGGGCTTCCGTCCTTTTACAGCCGACTTTCTTCCGGTCTTAGGCGCCATTCCAGCTTGGGAAGGACTTCTTACGGTAAACGGTCTAGGTGCCTCCGGATTAACGATGGGCCCTTATATCGGAGTTCAGTTGGCTAAGTTAGCACTTGGAATGGAATTAGATATCGATCTAACCGATTATGACATTCGTAAAGCGATCTTGACGTAAAACCATATATAAAGAATAACCGCACCATGATTTTGATAATAGAGGACTGAATCAATGGACATACAGCGTGCATACCAATACAGCTCCTGCGATAAATCGCAGGAACGCCTACGGAGACGTTAATCGAATTTGAGACTTAAAAACAAATGATAAAATGATGATATCCTTTTTAGATCGCTAGCTTAGATGAGGGCGGTCTATTTTCATTTCTTTTACTGATACTGTTGATTGAATCTCTTTTTGAATTCGCCTGGTGGAATGCCCATCTCATCTGTGAATACGCTGGTGAAATAGTGAACTGTATTAAATCCTAAAATGACCGAAATTTCTTTAATGGTAAGGTCAGCATCTGTAAGCAGCATGCTGGCTTTTCTGATTCTTTCTTTTTTGACATAGCTTGAAAAGGATTGACCGAGCTCTTGTTGACATATACGTGACAAATGTCTTCCTGAAATGTGAATATAGTTGGCTACCTCATCTAATTTTAACGGTCGAGATAGGTTGTCATGGATGTATAGCTTTGCACGGTACATTAAAGAGGAGTAAATGGTATATTCTTTATTTGGTTTATCACTAGGAAGTGGTGGAGTAAATTGTCCAATGACACTTGAGTAAAAGGAAGAACACAAGCCTTGCATGCCACCATTAAACCATATATACGAATTACAGGACATGGTGAGTAAGGATGTCCACAGCTTAACGACGGGTGTCTGTTCTGCATCTTTTATAAAGAAACGTTCCGTTTTTTCAAGTCGGGCGAAAAGCTCAATCAACTTTGCTGTTGAGTTATCTTTATGGAGTTCAAAGGCGACGAATATGATTTCGAGCCCAGCCTCGCTTAAAATTTGGTGTTCAACGAATGGGCGGGAAAGGAAGAGTGTTCCACTTCGCAGCGGAAAAGATTGCTTGTCATCTTGGTACACTCCCTCGCCATTAACGATATAGCACATTTCAAAGAAGGAATGTTCGTGTGGCTTATTATTATAATGATTAGGATGGGCGCCCCAATAGTGAACTAATATAGAAGCATCGGATCCATTAATTTGCGTCACTTCTTTATTCAGTACCATGGAGCCATCTGCAAATAAATGAGTCCATTCCATACCGGTCACCTGCCTTAATAAATGAAATGAACTAACGATGAATTCGCCTTTATAGTAGCATATATTAACACGAGCGTGTATCTCATGTCCTTATTTTATAAACTTGTGACTGAATTTTAAAAAGACGATAACAATAACTCTGATTATACTGAAATTATGAATCAATGAAGTTAGGCACTTGGCCGAGAAGGATGTGAACACGACGCATGAACGAATATTCGATTGCTTTTGATGTAGGAGGATTATTTATTAAATCCGCAATTTCAAATAATGAAGGAGGGATCGTCCCTAATTCTTATGCCGTTTATCCCGCAAAATCAAAAGAAACCAAGAATGAGATCATCGATCACTTAGTTAATATTATTAAGCAGCAAGCGAATAGCATTTTGGATCCTCATTTTGAAATTACGGGTGTGGGGTATGCTTTTCCAGGTCCGTTCGATTACGACAATGGTATAAGCTACATTAAGGATGTTGATAAATTCGAGTATTTGTATGGAGAGAACGTTCACGAACTTATCATTAACCGCCTGCGTGACGAGGCTTCTTTCAGTACAAAATTAAGCGATCGATTTCAAATTGTCTTTGGCAACGATGCAAGTTTATTTGCTTTAGGTGAACGCTTATCAGGCAAGGCGATGCATTACAACAGATGTATTTTCATAACGATCGGAACGGGCGCTGGTTCAGCATTTATGAACAATGGAGAGTTAGTAACAGATCAAGAAGATGTACCGCCAAACGGTTGGCTTTATAATCAGGAGTTCGGGGATTCGATCGTCGATGACTATATTTCCAAACGAGGTATTATTAATCTGGCACGTGATTTGGGGATTCATATGGTAGATGATGAGGTCAAAACGCTTGCGGATATGGCTAGAGCGGAAGACCCGAAAGCTATTTTGTTATTTCAAACGTTTGGTCGGACGATTGGTAAAGCTTTGAATAGGAATATCCAAATCTTTAAGCCAGATGCGATTATCTTTGGAGGTCAAATTACAAAGTGCCATGATTTATTTATCGATGGTATTCGAGAAACACTTCATAATAAAACACTTCCACTCGAGTTCTCAAGTGATACATCACTTAGCACATTTAAAGGCGCATCGGTTTTGCTACAACACAAAGATCATGAAAGGTGGGAATCAATTGACTAATTTCGACTTTTATCCAGAAACTGTAGTAACGGGTGCACATAACAATGCTTGGCAAGGTTATAGCCATATTCAACAAGAGCTTCAAACAGCGATCGAGAGATTAGGGAAGACGAAAACAATAGTAGTGATTGACTGTTATCCTGGTGTGAGAATGGAAGAGCTACAATCTAATCTTATCTCAGCTATGCGGGCGGCTCATACGGTGTATGCTGATGACTTATATTATTCGAATGAGAAAGTAACAGAAATGATTCAGTTTAACTTAACAGAGGATCGTGTATTTGGAAGAATGGCGCTTCATAACTTCAGTGATTTTCTAGATGCTAAGCTTATTGAAGAGGCAAGAGATGCGATTACTAACATTGATCAAGGATTAGTTATTGTTTATGGCGTCGGTGCTAGCCTAGTCTGTGAACCAGATCTACTCATTTATGCGGATATGGCCAGATGGGAAATTACGACAAGATATAATAATAACGCCATTTCCAATTGGAAAGCGGACAATCGTAACGAGGATGCTGTTCGGAAAATTAAGCGGGGCTACTTTTTCGAATGGAGAGTCGCGGATCGCCATAAGCGTAAACTGTTCGAGAAGATCGACTATCTTTTGGATACGAATCAAGACAATGACCCTAAGCTGGTTGACGGGACAAGCTATTTGGCTGGTCTTGAACAAACGGTGAATCAGCCGTTTAGAGTTGTTCCATACTTCGCTCCAGGAGTTTGGGGTGGTCAGTGGATGAAAGAAAAGCTGGGCCTTGATCCATCGGTGAAAAATTATGCTTGGAGCTTTAATGGTGTGCCTGAAGAAAATAGTCTCTTTCTGAAATATGGCGATGTACGTGTCGAGGTACCTGCAATGAACGCCGTATTTAGACATCCTGCACCTTTATTAGGGGAAGCGGTTTATGGGCGATTTGGGGCGGAATTCCCCATTCGATTTAACTTCCTAGATACGTTTGAAGGACAAAATCTAAGCCTACAAGTTCACCCTACCGTTGAGTATGTACAGCAGACATTCGGTGTCCATTATACGCAGGATGAAAGCTATTATGTGATGGATGCAGGGGAAGGCGCAACGGTTTATATGGGTACAAAAAATGATATCAACCGCAATGATATGATCGCAGATTTGGAGAAATCCTATGCAGACGGCAGTCATTTCGATGATGAGAAGTATATCAATCAATTTCCAGCTAAAAAGCATGATCATTTCCTGATCCCAGCAGGAACGATTCATTCGCAAGGTACGAATTCATTAGTTCTAGAAATTAGTTCAACGCCCAACTACTTCACGTTTAAGCTATGGGATTGGGGAAGACTTGGCATGGATGGGCTGCCGAGACCAGTCCACTTGGAGCATGGTTTTAATACGATCCAATGGGAGCGAGATCAGACTTGGGTAGAGCAGAACATCGTTAATCGTGTCGAAAAGGTTGCTGATGGAGAAGGCTGGGTCGAAGAAAGAACCGGCTTACATGAACGGCAGTTTATAGAAACTAGAAGGCATTGGTTCTCGAGCCCAGTTACCCATCATACGGATGGTGGCGTCAACGTCCTTATCTTAATTGAGGGAGAAGAGGCGATCATCGAAAGTACGACAGATGCATTTAAGCCATTCATTCTTCACTACGCTGAGACGATTATCATACCAGCAATTGTTGGCGAATATCGGATAAGTCCTCATGGGAATAGTGTCGGCAAAGAAATCGGCACAATGAAGGCTTACGTTAGAACTTAAAACAAAGTAACATAAGATGTTTTTTGGATTCATGAAATGAACTTTATCAAAAAGGGCGTATTTCCATGTCAGATTTGAATGGGAATACGCCTTTTTTTTATGCCGAGAGTACATTTGTTTTTAATTCCGACTTTACGGGGCGGATTAATTTGAATATAGTATTGAAAAGATTAATTGGGATTGAAGAAAATTTGGAAGCATAACGAAAGGGGCGTATTTCACCTATGAATCCACTAAATGAGGTTGATCAAGCTTTAGAAAATCAACTAATAGACGTTCGAAGAAATTTACATCGTGAGCCTGAACTAGCATATGAAGAATTTAAAACGACAGAGAAACTACGGAAATGGCTGACGAATGCCAATATTCATATTCTAGACCTGCCGTTACAAACCGGACTCATCGCAGAAATTGGACAGAGTGACGGCCCCATTGTAGCCATTCGCTGTGATATTGATGCACTTCCGATAGAAGAACAAACTGAATTGCCTTTTGCTTCTGAGATATCTGGGAAAATGCATGCGTGTGGTCACGATTTCCATACGGCTACTATATTGGGGGCTGCCTTCTTATTGAAGGATCGTGAAAGTGAATTGCCTGGAAGAGTTAGAGTATTGTTCCAGCCAGCAGAAGAAACAGGACACGGGGCGGAAAGTGTCTTAGCAACAGGAGGCCTCGAAGATGTTACTGCAATATTTGGGTTACATAATTCACCAGACTTACCTACAGGTGTCTTTGGAACGAGAACGGGAGCTCTAACAGCTGGTGTCGATCGGTTTGAAATAACGGTAAAAGGTGTTGGTACTCATGCTGCTACTCCTGAGAAAGGTGTGGATAGCATTCTCCTTGCGGCTCAAATCATTACAACGTTACAAACCATAGTAAGCCGACAGAACAGTACTATGGAACCGATTGTGTTAATTGTTACCCGAATTAATGGGGGCTTCACGTGGAATGTACTACCAGAAAAGGTTGAATTAGAAGGTACGGTTCGAACTCATAATGAAGAGATTCGCCGCCTCATTCCAATACAAATGACTCGATTAATTGAAGGGATTGCTGCAGCAGCTGGAGCAGAGGCAGAGTTACATTGGTATCCAGGTCCACCAGCAGCTATAAATGATGGCGAATGGGCTGATTTTACGAAAGAAATCGCCTTACATGCCGGATATGAGGTACACGATATCCCACCGCAAATGGGAGGAGAAGACTTCTCATTATATTTACAGCAGATACCGGGTGCCTTTGTAAATATAGGAACCGGTCCTGCCTATGCTTTGCATCATCCTCGATTCGATGTTGATGAGGCTGCGATATTACCAGCTGCTAAATATTTTGCTTCATTGGCAGAACAAGCATTGTTGAAGCTGATAGAGAAAGCTTAATCCTAAATACGACTGGGGGGAATGTAAATGATTGAATTAAAGGATGTTTACAAAACATTCACTCGGAAGGGGATCACTATTGATGCGCTAAAAGGAATCGATTTAAAGGTTGAAAAGGGCGATATATTTGGGGTTATCGGTTATAGTGGTGCGGGGAAAAGCACATTAATTCGGTTAGTCAATTACTTGGAAAGACCCACTAAAGGACAAGTGGTGGTTGCTGGGCGTGATTTAGGAACATACAACGATAAAGAACTACGAGTTGCTAAGAAGAATATAGGTATGATTTTTCAACATTTCAATCTATTAGAATCTAAAAAGGTATTTGATAATGTGGCAATCCCTCTCGTTCTACTAAAAAAGAATAAGAATGAAATACGCCAGCGGGTACTGGAGCTGCTAGAGTTTGTTGGATTAAGTGACAAAGCGGGGAGTTATCCGAGTGAATTATCAGGTGGACAGAAGCAGCGTGTCGGAATTGCTAGAGCGCTTGCCTCGAATCCGTCTATCCTTCTGTGTGATGAAGCGACATCTGCTTTAGATCCACAGACGACACATTCTATTTTACAGCTTTTAAAGAAAATCAATGCTGAATATAACATTACAGTGATGATCATTACACATGAAATGTCTGTCATTCAAGAGATTTGTAACAAGGTGGCGGTGATGGAAGACGGCCGGATTATTGAACAAGGAAGCGTTCTCGAAGTATTCGGACATCCCAAACATCAGGCTACGCAAAATTTTGTGAAGACGGTTATTCAAAATAGCATTACACCAAGCGTGCAAAAATCCATCAAAAAAGAACCCGGAAGTCTGATTTATAAACTTAATTTTGTGGGGGAAAGGGCCTCTGAGCCTATCCTGTTTGAAATGATTCGCTCCTATGATATAAAGGTCAATATTTTATTTGCGAATACGACGGAGATTCAAGAAACAACATTGGGAACAGTGATTATTCAATTCGATGGTGAGACATCAGAAATTAACAATGCTTTATCTTTTTTGACAAAAGGTGGAGTCGGTGTAGAGGAGGTAGAATCTAATGTTTTCGACCACAGTAACAGGTGACCAATTTATGAAGGCGATTATAGAAACGATTCAAATGGTAGGGATTTCCTTGTTTGTGGGCTCTCTGATAGGGATCCCATTTGGAATATTGCTTGTAATCACTCGTCCGGGTGGGGTATTGGAGAACAAAACGCTTTACGCCATAATAAATCCGATTATCAATATCATTCGCTCATTGCCTTTTATTATTTTACTAGTTGCGATTGTGCCTTTCACACGATTGATTGTTCATACTTCGATTGGAACAAACGCAGCAATCGTACCGCTGATTATCTATATCGCACCTTATATAGGACGGTTGGTAGAGAACTCCTTGCTTGAAGTGAACCCAGGAATTCTTGAAGCTGCTGAGGCGATGGGGGCTACTCCATTTCAAGTCATATGGTACTTTTTGTTGCCAGAGGCCGTCGGATCATTAATCCTGTCTTTGACAACGGCAACGATTGGCTTGATAGGTGCAACTGCAATGGCCGGAACGGTAGGGGGCGGCGGCGTCGGAGACTTGGCTATCGTATATGGATACCAACGATTTGACACTGTTGTCGTAGTTGCCACCGTGATTATTCTTATTATTTTAGTGCAAGGTATTCAATCTTTAGGTAACACACTAGCAAGAAAAATTCGCCGTTACTAGTCATTATATAATATGGGAGGAAATCGACAGATGCGTAATTGGAGTAAGCAAGACAGATTTAAAGCGATATTATCCGGAGAAAGGGCGGATCGTCCAATTGTGAGTGGATGGCGCCATTTTATCGACAAAGAACAAAATGCTGATGATTTAGCACAAACTACGATTTCTTTCACGAAAAAATATGATTGGGATTGGGTCAAGATTAATCCAAGAGCGACTTATTTAGCGGAAGCATGGGGTAATCAATACGACTTTACGGATTATCAGACCGTATTTCCGCGGCAGCACACGACTGCTATTGAAGCAGCGGCTAATCTGTGGGACATCGAAGTCAAAAAGGCTATACATACAGCACCTTTGGCAGAGCATTTAGATGCGGTTAGGCAAATTCGTCAAGGGTTACCAGATACCCCTCTAATCCAAACGGTATTTTCACCATTAACTGTGTTGCTATTTATTGTAGGCCGTTCTGCTTATGTTACAAAAACTGTGTTTGGTATTGAGCACCCAGTAACCTTGGAATCCTTGTTTAAGGAACATCGAGCGGCAGCACACCATGCGTTACATGCGATCTCATTAACATTAGCTGATTATGTACAAGAGCTACAGCAAGCAGGTTCTGATGGTTTGTTCTACGCTGTGACGGGTACAGCTCACCCTGGATTATTCGACGAAGCTATGTTTGATGAGTTGTCCAGACCTTATGATTCTATCGTCTTAGAAGCTGCAAGCTATGGCAAAAACATTCTTCATACTTGCGGAGCCTATGCCCAACCTGAGAAATTCAACGATTATCGGATTGATGGGATCAGTTGGGATACTATAGCCGAGGGAAATCCAGGTTTAGATGCAAATCTCAAAGCTACTAAAGTAGGTGGAGTTGATCATGGTTTGTTTGCTGTAAACAATATTGCACAAATCAAGCAGCAGGCCAAAGAAGCATTGACGTTAATGAAAGACCAGCCGTTTATTCTGTCTCCAAATTGCGCGATCCCACTTAATGTGACGGATGAGGCATTGGAACAACTAAAAAAATCTGTATTTGAATAGGAGCAGAAGATATGAAAAAGATAATGATAGTATTAATGATTGGTGTCCTAGCAGTATTAGCAGCTTGTGGTAATAACCAAGAGGATAACTCTGGAGATAAGAAGAAGCTTACCTTTGGATTTGGTGTGGGTACCTATGAAGAACAATTCCGTCAATCGATTCTACCGATCTTAGAGAAACAAGGTTATTCCGTTGAAATCAAAACGTTCTCGCAAAATATGCAAGTCAATCCAGCGATGAAGGAAGGCTCAATTGACGCAAGTATATTCCAAAGTACATCTTATATGGAGGCCCTCAACAAAGAGATTAATGCGGATATGGTAGGAATCGCTTATGTGCCAGGTGCTCCGCAGGGTCTTTATTCCGTAAATCATACGACACTAGACGATGTTAAAGATGGTACAACCGTAGCTGTTCCGAACGATCCGGTGAATCAAGAACGTGCACTGCGTATTATGGAAGAATTGGGTTGGGTCAAAATAAAGGATGGGGCAGGCGTAGCGGATTTTAACATTAACAGTATGGAATCGGATAAATATGATATTGACATAAAAATATTGGACCCGGCTCAAATCCTAGTGTCCCTTCAAGATGTTGATTATGGCGTTGTAAATGGTAATTATATTGCTAATTCGGACAGAAAGATTACGGATGCCTTGAAAATAGAAAATACGCCTATGGAACACAGAATTATAGTGTCTGTTAATAAAAAGGATGAAGACTCTCAGTGGGCCAAAGACTTGAAAGCAGCTTATGAATCCAAAGAGTTTGAAGAATATATTCTTGGAATAAAGAAATACGATGGTTTTATCCTGCCAGAAGCTTGGGACAACAATTAATTAAGGAAGTGAGCAGATTGACAAAAGAAAAGATTCATTTTATTGGTGGAGGACAGATGGCGGAAGCTATCATTCGCGCATGTATATCCAATAACACCCTATCTGTTAACCAAATCAGTGTATCAGACATGAATGAGGTTCGTCTTCAGTTTTTGAATACCAAATACGGAGTAGATACGGGGAGTTCGCAAGAGCATAGCCTGTCTATAGCAGATATGATTGTAGTTGCAGTTCGCCCACAGGATGATTTGACTACACTTGGACAAATCGTACAACAATTTGCTTCATCCACTGCTGCAATCGTATCGATTGTGGCGGGTGTGACGAATGATCAGTTAGCTGGTTATTTCGGATCTAACCGGCCCATTATCCGGGTCATTCCTAATACTTTGACTGATACAGGGTACGGATATAGCGGAGTAGCGTTAAATGCTAACGCTACTCGTGATCAAGTAGAGCCTTTCTTACTTGGATTTGGAAAGGTACAATATTTGGATGAGGCATTAATGGATGTCTTCACCGGATTTGGTGTGGCTGGTCCTAACTATATCTATTATTTCATTGAATCTCTTGTGGATGCAGGTGTGCTTGCCGGACTGCCGCGTGATCAAGCCCGTAGGGTTACACTGGAGAATTTGATGGGATCGGTAGCTATGCTGCAGCAAACAGAGCTACATCCAAGACAGCTCCTTGATATTAATAATTCACCGGGCGGTGTCGGGATGCATGGCTTGTACGAGTTGAACAACAGTGACTTTGCTGCCGGCCTCCAAAGAAGTGTTCTTGCAGCTGTAAAGCGTACTACTGAGTTAGGAGTGAAATAATCATGGCAACGTTGAAATGGGATCATTTAGTACACTATGTCAATGATCTGGCCAAACCGATTGAAATCTTTGGGGATCATGGTTTGGTTGCTTTTAAGGGAGGCTCTCATAAAGATTGGGGAACCTACAATGCCTTAAGTTATTTTGGACTTACCTATCTAGAGTTTCTAGGCATTGAGAATCTTGAATTAGCAAAAGAAACGGAACATAACCTTGTGGTGAAAGACGCGGTAAGACTTCTGCCGGAGCATGAAATTATAAGCAGAGTAGTTATCCGGACGGATGATATTGAGGAAATAGCTATTTCCCTGAAGGTAGCAGGCTTATCATTATCTCCTATCATCAATGGTAACCGTCTGGATAACGAGGGTAGATTAATAGAGTGGCGTATGATGACTATTAATGGCGACTTTCAAGGATTAGTCTATCCTTTCATCATACAATGGAACGCGACAGATGCAGAGAGATTGGAAAGACTGACATCAACTGGAGTCATTCAGCCCCATCCTGCAGGGGATTCTGAAATCGTGAAAGCAGTATTCAAAGTTTCTGATCCAGCAGCTACCGCTAAACATTGGGGAACGATATTCGAAATGCCTGTTGCAGAGTCAGAGGATGATCGGTTCTGCCTTAAGATTGGAGATAAGTCGTTTGATTTCGTACAAGGAGACGAGAACCAATTCAAGCAGGTGATTTTTGAAACGGATTCGATAGCACTAAAAGGGAAAACCATCAAAATAGGTGAAGGTGAGTATGTATTCGTTTAAGGGTGATTCAAATTATTAGAGGCTTCCACGGCTTAATGCCAGCGGGAGTCTTTTTGGTGAGGAGAAAGAGGCCGCTCTTCTCCAGCACGGCAATTAGCATGATTACGTATCATTAAGGATTTAGAAAATGAAGCCCAGTTCATCATAGCAACTCATTCTCCGACGTGGATATAAATTGCATAAACTAAATTATATTAATAAAATATAACAATACATGTATAGTTGTATACATGAGCAACCAACCGTACAATGTTTGATTGATAGATTGGAAAGTATGTTATTGATGAAGACGACATTGGAGGAATCTCAGCCGGAAGCAAGGACGAGCGCTCGGTCTATACTCACTGCAAGCGGAAAAGGGAGGTAAAGTATGAATATACTTATTATTGAAGACGATCCTAGCATCCAGATGTTGCTTAAATTAAGCCTAGAAGTTGAAGGGTATCATCCGAAAGTTGTAGGCACCGTAGCAATGGGATTAATAGAGATTGAGTCTGGTTATGCGGATATTATACTACTGGATATCATGTTGCCTGACCGTTCTGGATTCGAGCTTCTTCAGATACTCCAACGACAATATAGTGCAGTTCCGGTGATCGTTCTCACTGCAAAGAATGCAATGAATGACAAGATATTAGGATTCCAACTTGGAGCCGATGATTATCTAACGAAACCTTTTGAGACACGTGAACTGATTGAACGGATTAAGGCAGTTATGCGGCGGATGAAGGTAGTGGTGTCTACCGAATTCATTCGGATTGGACCTATTGAAATTGACAAGCATGAGCGTTCCTGTAAGATTGCCGATCAACTCCTAAAAATGACTAGTAAAGAATTCGACTTTATGTGGTTGTTATGTGCTAATCCGAAGAGGGTGTTTACGAGAGAGGATTTGCTAGATCAGGTCTGGGGATACGATTATTATGGTAATACACGATCCGTGGATATGATGGTGAATCGTCTTCGAGAGAAAATGAGACCGAATGAACATTTGGTCGCCACCGTACATGGTTCAGGCTATAAGCTGGAGGTATAGCATATGGGGCTGCGCAATAAGATGTTTATCCAACATGCCGTTACAATCGTTATGTTACTCATGGCGATGTATTATATCGTTAATTATACGCTTAACAAAAGTATGATCGAACGTGATACCCAGACGTTAAGTCAGTATTCTGCGTTGCATAGGATTGAGGCCTTGAAGATTGTGAGTGATAAGAAAATCAATATTGAACAATTATTCTCTGGTACGTATGCACCTTTTATTGCCTCACATTTAGCTTCGAACAGCAACTTCCAAGTACAATTGTTCGCATTAGATGAGACGATTGTCGGTAGCAGCAGTGATAAGGAGAATCTGCTCAAACGTAATGATATCAAGATAGCACTTTCTGGGAACACAACGACCGTTATTACCGCTGGAGAAGGTACGCAATATCTTATCTATTCAGTGCCCTTTTGGTATGAGGGGAAGATGGTGGGTGGATTTCGTTATTTATTGGACCTTCAGGAGAATATAGAAACACTTAACAAGATGCGTAGATGGTTTATAGGAGCAGCAATGAGCGGTTTGATTTTTTCGCTTTTGGCCAGCTATTCCTTTTTATCTTTTTTAGTGAAACCTTTGCATGCGTTACAACAGGCACTTAAGTCCGTTTCGATCGGTGATTTTAGTAGAAAGATAGAGATAAGCAGTCAGGATGAAGTAGGGGGATTGGCTAAGGATTTCAACCATATGTCGGATGCGCTGCAACATCACATTGAAATGCTGCATTATGAACAAGGGAAACAGAAGGCCTTTTATGATAACATCACCCATGAGTTAAAGACACCACTCACTTCAATTATCGGATTCTCTGATTTAATTGCAAGAATGAACCGAACGGAAGATATACAAGACTGTAATATTTACATTCGTAGAGAGAGTGCGCGGTTATTAACGATGGTGGATGATCTACTGCATACATCGCTTAAAGGCAAGGAAGCATGGCGTATCGTACTCGTACGTACTGATGTAGGGACCATTATTACTGACAGCTTACGTATTCTTCAACCAACACTCAAGAAATCAACGATAGCTATCACGGTGGAAATCCCATCTTGTGACGTATATCTAGATCCCGAGCGAACACAACAGGTGATATTTAATGTGATTGATAATGCCATTAAGCATAGTGAATGTACACAACTTCATATTGAACTTACGCAGAATGAATACTATGGTCAGGTTCGTATTGTGGATAATGGGAAGGGAATATCGTATCAGGATCAGCAAATGTTATTTCTACCCTCAGATGAAAAACAGGATCGTGTGATCACTAACGAATCTCATGGATTGGGATTGCCCATCTGTAAGCAGTTCATGGAACTGCAGGGGGGGAGCATTGTTATCAACAGTATGGACGGACAAGGGACGGAAGTTCAGCTCAGGTTCCCAGTAAATACATAAATGTAATCGCTGTTACAAAATTGATACAAATCTAAAATTCTTTTGATATATGTGGAGGTTAAAGTAAATGACAGAGGATATGAAAGGGCTTTCATGGTTTCGTCTCATCCTGTTACAAGTCATTGTGGGTAGTCTATTAATCGTAAGTTGCTCATACGCCTTTCGTACACCTGTTGACGTTGTGCATATTGTACCACCTAAACAGAATAGTCTCGACCGTGTTGCTGGAGTTCCAATGCGCATGGATATTACATATCCAGGTCTAGGAACCCTCACCATTGAGGATCCGAAGGAACTATTGAAATTGAAATCCTCTTTTTCGGGACTATTATCTGTAGGTACTCAGCGTAAATCGAACCAGGTTCCGCGGTTGTTGTTGACAGGAACGATGGCCTACTTGGATCAAGAGGATATTCCATTCCAAGTGGAGACCAACGCGTTTCACTTCGGTGAGAGCTTGGTCAATTCGCTCAATGTGAGTGCTAATATCCGTAAGTTGCAAAGTACCCTCATCGATAAGCTCCTAACTCCGGGGAGGATTGGGTCTGCAGTTGAGAACAAGAAGAACGACGTATTCTCACTTCAGCAGGGTGTACTTACAGCTCTCTCGCAACAAGAGAGACAGGAATTAACGTCACAGATCTTGGCAGCAACGAGCATTATCGATTTCAGCCATTTTAATGACTTGCAACAACCGCCAGACACACACATTGTCATTCAACTTTCGAGTAACTATCGAGAGAAGAAGCACTGGATCCACTTAGATCGATATAACAGTGCATACATTGTGGTATATGACCTTCTAGATGAGACGAACCAAAGAGCTTATTTCAAGTTAAACGATACCTCATATTAAAATTGAAGGGATGGTTTAATCTATGGCAAGAAATAAAAAGAATAATAGTTCGGCCATTATTTTATCGGTCATAGTGATTGTGCTAGTAGCGGGGTTCTTTATGTTCAAATCTGGTATATTTGGTGGCAAAGAAAATCAGAAGATCACCGTATATTCCATCTTCCAAGAGGAAGAAGCTCGTAAATTACTAGATAAATTCAAAGCTGAGACGGGAATTGATTATGATATTCTACGCTTGCCAAGCGGTGAAGCGGTATCTCGTGTTCAGAATGAAATGCCAAATCCACAAGCAGACTTCCTGATGGGTGGACCAGCGGACTCCCACCAAGTGTTGAAAGTAGCGGGTTCATTAGAAGCTTATGTCTCTCCGAATGCTTCTGATATTCCTGATAATATGAAGGACAAAGAGGGATTCTGGACAGGATTCTATCTCAATCCAATTGCGATCGGTATTAATGAGGAACGTTGGAAGGATAAGTTCGGTAGTGATCCATATCCTGAGTCCTTTAAGGATCTACTCGATCCTAAATTCAAAGGTGAGATCGGTATGTCTGATCCAGCAACTTCAGGTACTGCTTATACAGCAGTAGCTTCACTGGCCCAAGTATGGGGTGATGATGAAATGTTGAACTACATTAAGCAGTTGCTACCGAATCTGAAAGAAAGACCGAAGTCTGGCATTGAGCCAATTCAGAAAGCTGCTAAAGGCGAGTACACCATTGGTGTGACTTTCCTAGGTGACCAATTGAAGATCAAATACCAAGGTAATCCGATTGTTAGTATTGTACCTGAAGCCGCAGGTTATGAAGTAGGGGCATTGTCGATTGTAAAAGGTGGACCTAACACAGAAGCTGCGAAGAAATTGATGGACTATATGCTTACAAATGAACCAGGTGAGTTGTATACGCAATCAGCATACGCTGTATCTGTTAAAGCTTCTGTACCGATTCCAAAAGGTGGTATCGATATTAAGACTACGAAATACAACGATGCCTATGATTTGTTGAAAGCAGCTTCCCAACGTAAAGAGTTGCAAAGTGCATTAAAAGATTTGAAATAAAGGAGCCACTGGGGCATTAAGCATGGCTATACATAGTCAGGCTAATGCCCCTTAATTGAATAGCAGAAAGGTGGGAGTCGCCCCCTATGAAAGAAAAAAAGGGCATTGGGGAGTCGATCAAGAGGCTCTTCAAAGATCCGTCGTCACTCGTGCTTGTACTGACCAGTTTTATATTTCTTATTTTGTTTGTCATTTATCCGCTTATAGTTGTTGTATTTACATCAGGTTTTGACAATTGGGCAACATTCTTTAGTAAACCACGTTATGGTAGAGCGTTATTAAATACGATAGTCAGCTCATCGCTATCTGCACTTACTGCAACTGTGTTCGGATTCATATACGCGTATGCCATTCATTACAGTAATATCAAGGGTAAGAAATTCTTCCGATTTATTGCCTTTATTCCATTATTAGCTCCTTCGGTCATGAGTGGATTAGCATTCCTATTACTATTCGGGCGTGGCGGCATGATCTCTCAATGGTTAAATACCAATTTCAATTTCGAACTTGATCTGTATGGACTCCCAGGTCTATGGATTGTTCAGACCATTTCCTATTTCCCGCTGGCCTATATGACCATAACGGGTGTGTTGCGAGCGATATCACCGAATTTAGAGATTGCAGCGCAGAATCTTGGAGCAAGAGGTTTTAACATGTTCCGTACCATTACGCTTAAACTTGCACTACCAGGTGTTATTAACGCCTTCTTGCTAGTTGCTATTAACTGTTTCGCTGACTTCGGGAATCCGAAGCTGATTGGTGGTAACTATACACTTCTAGCTGTTGAGATTTACGGAGAGATCATTAATAACGAAGCAGGACTTGCTTCTGTAATGGGGATTATTCTAGTGATTCCTGCATTGATTGTATTTTGGGTTCAGAATAAGATCTTATCCAAAGGCTCCTACTCTACAATTACAGGTAAGCCAGTATCCGGATTGAAACGAATTACAACATCCAAGAAAGTAGATGCGCTACTCTTTACTTTTAACAGCATGATCTCATTGTTCATTATGTCAATGTTTGCAATTACGATTCTATTTGCCTTTACGAAAAATTTCGGTCGAGATAATACATTCACACTGGATCACATTATGAAGGTTGTATTTAGTTCATCCAGTCCAGCTGTATTGAACAGCTTAGTGTTATCGTTAATCAGTGCCGTACTGGCTGTAGCATTCGCTTTAGTTCTTGCTTATATTGTTGTCCGGAAGCCTTTTCCGGGTAAAAGACTACTTGATTTCAGCGCGGTTCTACCGATTGCCCTTCCAGGGACATTCGTGGGTCTTGCACTAATTGTTGCTTTTAGTAAAGGTCCGATCGTCTTGCAGGGATCTGCGGCGCTCATTGTCATTGCGATGTTACTCAAACAGATGCCGATTGGGTATCGTGGATTGACCGCATCTTTTAAACAAGTGGATAAATCGATCGAAGAAGCATCCAATAACCTGGGTGCGAATAGCCGTAAGACGCTAACAACGATTGTATTTCCAATGCTGCAGAAAACTGTTGTAGCGAATTTTGTCTATGCGTTTATGAAAAATATGAATACACTGAGTACGATTATCTTCTTAATAACTCCAAAATGGGTTGTTGCTGCCGTGGCGATCTTTAACTACGCCGAGACAGGAACCTACTATTGGGCAGCGGCTGTGGCTGTGGGGTTAATGGGTACTACATTAGCTACACTTGGCGTAATCAAGTTGATCTTCCGCTCTAAAGTGAAAATATTCGATTTCTAATGATAGAGAAGGGAGAGGGCACGATGGAATCCAACATTCTACTTGATCTAAGAAATGTAAATAAGGTATTTGGCGAAAACCATGTCCTGAAAAATATAAACTTACAGATTGAAAGAGGGAAGTTCATCACCTTCCTAGGTCCGAGTGGCTGCGGCAAGACGACATTACTACGATCTATCGCAGGTTTCTACACGATTGATGAAGGTGAGGTATGGATTGACGGGAAGCTAGTAAACGATTTACCCCCTTACAAACGGGGAACACCAATGGTGTTTCAGGAATATGCACTTTTCCCGCATATGACGGTATTTGATAATATTGCCTATGGGCTAGATATTAAGAAACGACCTGAAGCGGAAGTGCAACAACGAGTTAAGGATGTTATGACTCAGGTCAAATTAACTGGACTAGAAGAGCGTTATCCCCATGAAATGTCTGGCGGTCAACAGCAACGTGTAGCGATGGCCCGCGCCCTAGTCATGAATTCACCAATCATTCTTCTGGATGAGCCACTTAGTAACCTCGATGCTAAACTACGTGAAGAGGTACGGGTAGAACTACGAACCATTCAGCAGGAGCTTGGAATCACCGTCATCTATGTAACACATGATCAGCTGGAAGCGTTATCGATGTCGGATCAGATCGTGGTCTTTAATAAAGGGGCTATTGATCAGCACGGTACACCGCATGAAATTTACTATAAACCACGTACACGATATGTAGCTGACTTTATTGGTACTACCAATTTTATCGAGGCGGTAGTCACGGAGATTAAAGAAGGCAAGGCCACGATTTGCTACGGTCAATTAGGTGATAACGTTACGATTTCTACGGATGAGAAGTTGACAAATGGTGAGAAGGTTCTTCTGAGTATTCGCCCAGAGTCATTACGTTTAAATCAACTAGAGACGGATGAGTTTCACATCTTCGGAGTCGTCAAATCGTCTATGTTCTTAGGTGAGAAGGAACGATACTTTCTAGCTGATCAATCCGGTAAGGAATGGATTGTGGATGCCTATGATATTGGTCAGAAGACCTTTGAAGGTCAAGTCCAAATGAGTGCAGCGACTGATAAGATCCATATTATTAAAAAAGGTATTGAATAAAATCAAGTAATACCCTAAAAAGGAGAACGGCTGTTTTCCTTCTTTGGGTTGTATATAAGGCAGTTTAGAAGATGACTAAGTGTTAGCAAAAGGGAGGAGACATGTCACTTGAGAAATAGAAGCATTATTATTGCGATGGTAGTGGCAGTTGCGCTTATTCTAATATCGTTTTTTCCCGGTAAGCAAAGTAACCAGCCGCTCAAGATATATGTGATATTTCAGGAGGATGAGGCACGTATTCTGCTGGAAAAATTCAAGAAGGAAACAGGTCATTCCTACGAGGTCATTCGGATGTCCAGTGGAGAGGCGAATTATCATCTGTTGACGATGAACAAGATAGGCATCGATGTCGTCCTTGGGGGACCAGCTGACCTTCATGAGCAGCTAAAGAATAAAGGAAGATTAATTCGATATTCACCACGTATGGTTGATAATATACCCGAAATATACAAAGATAAAGCCGGCTTCTGGACGGGTATGTATATGGGTGCGTTGGCCATCGGCGTGAACGAGCAAGTATGGAAGCAGGATCCTCAACTTGCGCCTTTAGCACTGCCGGTGAGATACGAAGACTTATTACGACCAGAGCTTAAAGGGAAAATAGAAATTCCCGATCCTGAAACATCAGGAACGGGATATACATTATTGGCTTCGCTTGCCCAGGAACGAGGCGAGGAGAAGGCTGTGCAACTTATGCACGCCCTGAAGATGCAAAGCTCGTCGACGACATTCTCAGGAATTGGCTCTGCGCAGCGTCTTGCTGTTGGTGAAGTCGCTGCGGTAGTTAGCTTCATGGGAGACCAGCTTCGCTTCGCGAACTCCGGATACGCCATCTATTCCTCCATCCCTCCACAGGCAGGTTGGGAGGTCGGGGCTGTATCCATCTTGAAGAGTGGAGAGAATAAGTCTGCTGCGAAGGAGCTTGTGGACTTCGTATTGTCGAGCGACGCACAGACGGATTACATGAATTCAGCCTTTTCCTTACCTGTGCTACCGAATATTAAAGCTCATCCACTGCTGGCTTCTGTTCAATTAGAGGAATTACTCACGACATATCGTTTCGACATCGCTGCTGAGCATCGAGATACCTTGCTCTCAAGGTGGCGTGAGGTGAATGAACACTATTAAAGGGGAATGGATCGCCCCGATTTCAATAGCTGCGCTTTACAACTTATTGTGCGCTTGGCAATAATTTGTTCAATAATATCGCTGCCATCGAAGCAAGTAAAAGAGGAGAGCCCAATAAATATTGTGCGATAGTAGGTAAAGAATATAAGAAATCTTTAGGAATGAGTACTAACGCTAACGTTAAAATCATCGGTATCGCAATAACGTACATTTCCTTTTCTCCAATGTTCTCGTTTTTCATCACCTGCATACCGTTAATCGCGATAATTCCACAGACGATGGCGAATACGCCGCCGATGACAGGTGTTGGAATTGAAGATATTAAAGCAGCTAATTTACTTGAACAACCGAAGAGGATAAACCATCCTCCAACAGCAAGAAAGACTCGGCGGCTCGCAATTCCTGTGATGGAAATAATACCTGCATTTGTAGAATACCCGGTAACAGGAGTTGAACCGAGTAATGAAGCAATAAGACAGCTAATTCCTTCTCCAATAACACCTTGGTTAATGTTTTTATCCGTTAACGGTTTATCGATCACGTTGCTGATAGCAAACCAAGTACCTGTTGTTTCAGCCAGCAGTACGATATAAATAATGACCATCGTGATAATAGCAGAAAAGTCGAAAGAAAATCCGAAATCTTTAAAAGGGACCCGCGGCATGCTAAACCATTTGGCGTTTTGAACAGCTGAGAAATCTAGGACACCCATAAACTTTGCAGCAATACATCCGATAATTAACGCAAACATCACGGAAGTTATGCGGAATATAGATCCTTTAGTACGTAACAAAGAACCTAGGATCACGAAAATAAGTAGTACAGCACCAGTAATCAGGGCAAGTAACACGCTTTGATTAATTGTAGCGTCAGTGGCGCCATAAATATTATCTCTTATGGCAACAGGTAATAAGGAAAGACCTACAATAAATATGATCGTACCACCTACAAGGGGGGGGATAAATGATTTAACAATCTTATTGAAAATCCCAGTATAGCCCAAGATAATAACTAAGATCGCACCAATTAAGCCAGCACCTAAGACCGAACTCCAACCTAATTCCCCGCCACCACTAGTGGCATAAATCGTGACGATGGCACCAAGAGGAACATAGGATGGACCCTGAGCCATAGGTAGCTTCATACAGAAATAGGTTTGTACAATGGTTGCAAGCCCAGCAGCAATAAAGGTAGATTGAATCAAAGCACTTGACTGATTAGGTTGTAAACCGATTAACATCGCAATAAGGAAAGGAACGACATAGACATCCATTGCTAATACATGTTGTAAACCTAGGACAGCTGATTTACCGAATGAAATTTTCTCGTCGGGTAAGACAGTTAAATGTTGTAGCCTCTCTTGAGCGCTATCTTGCTTATTTGTTTGTGTTTTCACTTCGTTGTACACCTCGAATTTTATTTTTTATCTTCATTTAAATGAACTATCGCATCGTTCTTATTTTCTCGATCTTGTACATACCATGTACCTAATCATTTTACTACAGCAATTGAGGTGAATACATATAATATTAGGGGTTTGTTAATCAAACGTTCGCCTTCTAGGGCAACATTTGTAATTGTAATCCGCATTTAAGGATATGTCCATAGTAAAAGGCAAATATTATCTAACGAAACTGATTGAGCTTATTTCTTCCAAATGATGCTCTAGTGCATGATTAATGATGAAATAAAGTCTCACAGTTCCGTTACAATCCAGAACAGTGGAATAAATCGCAAATAAGATCACTGAGTTCCGTTACAGCGTTCCGCAATGATCTTTGATCGAAGGTCAAGTACTAGACTTGAGATTATTGAGGATGTCCCTTGGATTACGATCTCAATTAAAATTCGAAGGATTTGGAGACCTAGTTATTTAAGAAGTAAGACAAATTGGCCGATAAACATAATGAGCAATAGAACATGTGGAAGATTTTTTTCCGATACTAACAATTAATGGGGGTAACGCAGCATGAAGAGGATATTTAGTTTAGTACTTATTTTATTATTAATTACACCGATCTTGGACTCCACAGCATTTGCGAGTAATACTGTGAATGCTAAGGTGACGATGAGCAGTACATTTGTTAATGGACATGAGAAGAATCTTAATGGTTTCAATATTTCAAACAATAATTATTTTAGATTGCGTGATTTAGCGGAGCATTTCTCAGGAACTGCAAGTCAATTCGATATAACTTGGAATAAAGCGAGTAACGCTATAGAGATCATTACAGGACGTGCGTATACGCTTGATAAGACAGATAAAGGTAAATATTATAGCAGCAATAGAAATTATTCAGCCAAGCTCTCAACCTCAAAAGTGCTAGTGAATGGAAAGTTACAACTGATTAAGGCATACAATATTGATGGGAATAATTATTTTCAATTGAGAGATTTGGCAAGCAAGATTCCATTTAGTATTGAATATGATAATAAGTCCAATCGATTATTAATATTTACTCCAAACTCAGATCATGCCTACCGCGTTAAGACGGCTTTTGATGCTAAGGATAACTTAGATTCTGCATATTTTCCTAGATGGAAAAGTACAGTTAACTCTTATCTAGTGGATAATAATAATGGGACTGTAAGCGTCATTGAGGCAAATGAGGGTGTAACGATAGAAACATATAACAAAAAGTATGAATTGAGTGCAAAAAAGAAGATTCCTTACGAGCTACCTAAGTTTGGTGGTTTCTATAGCGGTGAGAAGTATAACTATATTGCCTTTGGACAAGACAACTCTGAAGAGAAGGATAACAAAGAAGTAATTCGTATCGTCCGTTATGATAAAAGTTTCAAAAGAATCGACAGTGTCTCCATAAAGGGTGGCGAGAGTTTTACAGTAAAACCTTTTGATGCAGGCGCAGGTAGAATGGCTGAAGCTGAGGATACGCTTGTATTTCACACTTCACGTGAAAGATACACGACAGACGATGGATTAAATCATCAATCCCAGCTCACCATTATTGTGAATACCAAAACCATGACCGTAACCAATGATTTGGGTAGATTCCAAGAAAACCATGTTAGTCATTCCTTTGATCAATATGTATTGTTTGATGGCAGTACGCATGTTCTTGTTGATCATGGTGATGCGTATCCTCGTTCGATTGTCCTGAATAAAGAAGACGGAACAAGCTACAGCGATGTAAACCTGTTTGATATACCTGGAAAAATTGGGGCGAACACCACGGGAGTTTCAGTAGGCGGATTTGAAATGTCTTCGAACAGCTATATTGTCGCAATGAATAGCATTAATCATTCTTTGGTTAAAGAGTATACATCTTATGAGATGGTTGGTTTAAAGAAAGATCAAAGAGATATCATTCTTAGTGTAGTTCCTAAGGATAGCACTGTAGTGAATAATATCACCTTGGCTAAATATGTAGGTACGAATAAGATTGCATCTATACCCAAACTAGTAAAGATAACAGACAACAAGATGATGGTATTGTGGCAGGAATTCGATAATGATTATAATCACGGTGATGTTAAGTATGTTCTGATAGATGGAGCCGGGAAGAGATTGGATAGTATCCAAACCATCAAGAACGTTGTATTATCAGAATGTAATCCTATTATTAGTGGCAATAAAATTGTCTGGTATACGAACAATAATGGCTATCGTTCGTTTTATACGATACCTTTAGATTGATTAAACTAATAAACTAGAAGCTTGAACACTGACTTGAAAGAGGAATACCTTGAAAATGGTGTCTAAACTGGTACCCATACACTAAACACCTTTTTTCAAAGTGTCCAGTCTATGGGTACTAGTTTAGAGAATTCCTCCTTTTTGTTGTCTAATTTAGCTTTGATCAAGAGCATTCAATCGAACAAATTAAAGCTGAAATTGAATTCACCACGGTATGGAAGATTGCCGGATCATTGATGCGACGGAATATTTAACTTACTTGCACGTCAGTCCAGAATTAACAATCGATAAATCTGTTGTGGAACAAGTGTTTTCTTTTGTTGCAGAACAAGGGTACGCTTTGATCAAGGACCTCTATGTGATTCCTTTTACGGAAAAAATCATTGGGGGAAATGAGTCAATCTACTATTGTAGAATATTTGCAGAAGTAAGAGGTTCAAAAAAGGCTAAATTGGTTAAAATATAAATTATCCCTATTGTCGCGAACTATTATATAAAGGAGATGGAGCTTATGAATACTAATTATGAAGAAAATGTAGCTGGTTTTGATAGAATTGATTCGATAAAAGCAGAGGAATTGATAACGGGGGAAGTTGAAGCCGTAATCTATATTGGCAAGGCTGTATGCCCTTATTGTCAAAAATTCGTAAAAACTCTAAAAAGGGTTGCTGAGGAAACGGATACGCATATCTATTACGTCAATAGTGTAGAAGAATCGGATAGGGAAGGCATTACGACCTTCCGTAATAAATACGATATTCCAACGGTTCCTGGATTCATCTTTACTAAGAGTGATAGCGTAAATGTGAAATGCGATTCATCCATGACAGAAGAAGAAATTAAAGCTTTTATAAATAAGTAAAAAAACCGCGGAAATAATGGGCCACTGAAAAAGGTAAGCTTTAGACTTTGTGAAATTCCCAAAATAGATAAAGGCGAATTTTCATTCAATTTCAAATGAAAATTCGCCTTTTTTATGCACTTCACTGTCTTGTTTATTTCAAAAGTGTCAGTATTCTTTTGAGATTAACAGCGAATATGGCCATCGCACCTTGCATATCCATGCCAACAAGACCCGAGGATAATGCCACATCATACCCGTGTCGGTATTTTAATTCACTAGTTTTCGCTTCTATTTTATAGCGTTCTTTTGCCTTTTCTTTGAAGTATTCACTTTCCTGGAATATTTTCTGTCCGCTATGCTCCGCTGATTTGATGCTTATCGAATAGCTCTTTGATTTCGCTCCTTCTTTATAACAACCCTCTTTCAAAGGACATTGCTTACACTTTTCAATATCAAAGTAATAGGTTTCTACTTGATTTCCCCTGTATTTTTCTTTTCTTGACGTGCCTTGCGAATCGCCATATGTCCAGCTTTACAAACGTACATACCCGCGTCCTTATTAAACTCGAATTCATTTTGATTGGTATATTGGATATTATTCTTATCAGAATAGGCTGTGTCTCCAATGACCGTATCAATTTTCATACCTGTTTCGCGGCTTTTTTCAATCCATGTTTGAAGTTGCTTCCCATCACTTTTTTCACCCGTCGTAATTACCGCAGCTGTAATAATACGTTCTTCATTTATTGCAAGATGTGTTTTATAGCCAAAGAAAGAGGAGTCGGCTGTTTTGTGACCCACACATGCATCTGAATCATTCGAAAGTTGAAGTTTCTCGTGGTGATCTTCTACGACTTCTTTTAAATAGTTCAGCTTTTCATCAATTTGATAAACCGTTTTCCGTAGTAGTTTAGATTTTTCAATCAGAATCTCTTTTGGTGATTTCTGATTGAAACGTGCTTTCGTATGCGTGGCGTCCAGAATAATTGCGCTGCTCTTAATGATTTCCTTTTCTAATGCAATATCCACTGTTTTTTGAATCAGCATATCGAGCAGGTTCACATCTTTCAAGCGAATTTTACGAAACTTCGTTAGTGAACAGGGATTGATGACCCCATCTTCAGGCGCCATATCTAAGAAGTATTTGAAAGACATGTCATATTTGGATCGTTCTACGACATCCACATCGGATACATCGAAAATAGATTTCAGCAGTAAATATTTGAACATACGAATGGGGGGAACTACATTACGACCATTATCGAGACAATATTTATTTTGTAATTCATCTTGAACAAAGGAGAAATCAACGAGCTCATTGATTTGACGTAGCATATTATCTTTAGGAACAACGATATCGTAAATGGCTATGTATGGACTTAGATTAAGAGTTTGTTAGTTTGGAATCATCACGAACACCCACCTAGATTTGATACCTTTATTATACGGAAAATAGGCATCCTTCGCACAAATAGATTGTGTGATGGATGCCTGAAAACCAGAATAATGTATTAAGTTCGAAGTAGCGAAGAGAACGGAATTGTCCTGAAGAAGCGGTAGCATTCGTCTTTGCCATCGGATTTCAACCGCTATTGAGGTTATATAATCAAGAAATCTGAGGGCAACAACGATCGTAAGGACAATCCGTTATCGTAGCGACCACACGAACAACTGTTTCTGGACTTTTTCAGTGGCCCCATAATATCCGCGGTTCTTTTTTTATTGTTACCCGATTAGATTTACTTGTTGTATGCTTCAAATTCATAGATACCCAGTTTATTGAATTGGGTGTAATTTCCGCTTGAAATATTAGGCAATACCGCCGAAGTTATGAGAACCCTTAAGTTAGCAGTTGTGATTGTTGGGAAATTAATGACTTTGTAAGAGCCCATTAATTGGCCTGTGTGTACATCCACCCATTGTCCACCAGACCATTGCTGAACCTTGAACGAGCGTACATTATTACCATGTTCTTTTAAAACAACTGTATTTAATGTAGTGACTTGTTTGAAATCCAATTGTAGATAGGCATTATCTGTCACGCCCGCAGGTGCTTGCCAATACGTTGTCTTGTCATTTCCATCGAATACCTGATGCGCATTATATCCGGAATCGCTGGTATTGGCGTAATACCACTGATTACTAGCCAGGTTCGTCATATTCCGATAGGCTTGATGCTGATTCTTCTCGTTTATGACTGCCTTAAGCAACGATTTGGAGTCACTCACAGCTACATCTGCAAATAGATGCCAGATCATGACACCTCCTATTCCCATATCTTGTGCTAGTAGCATCTTTCTTTTGTTCATGTCAATGCCGTTAAAATATACATTCTTGATAACGGGATTGCTGTTATTGTTATCTACCATATAGTTGTAAACGATATCTGTTTCTGGTGTAACCACTACATGTGAGTTGATATCATCATAATCAGGCCAGTATGCGGAACCATCGAACGGTCTGCCATACCAGGCTAGACCCAGATTTATTTTTTCTTTAGGAACACCCATATTTAAGAAATAGTTAATACCAGACCTTGAGTTCTCGAACGGTGCATGGTAGTAGCCTGCATCATAATTCATGTAATTCACATGGTCAATGCTGGCAAATGCATTTTTACTCAAATGGATGCCCCATGAGGATAACGCAAGCGATAGGCCTTTTCCATTCTTGCCGAGCAGTTGCTGCATCTCAATGATAGTGCTACTAAAATGGTTCCAATCTGTTGTATTGTTCGGATACTCCCAATCAATATCAACCCCGTCAAATCCATATTGTGTAAGGAAGTTGTTGACGTTTGTTACATAATTCGTTCTAGCTGTAGGATTGGCTACAACTTGAGCCATTGTAGTTGCGTCGGCATTTAGTGTAATCCATTTCTTTACAGGTCTGTTACCTACGACTTGATGTAATGTATTGAAATATTGTGGCCAATTCGATAAATGCGCCTCATCAGTTCTAGTTATGATATTACCGCTAGTATCTAAAGTGTGGAATCCGATTAGAATGACGTCGGTAATATAATCAAACGCTGAAGAATCAATGTCGTTCTTTTTGAAGCTACCAGGGTGAATATAGCCAGTTACTTTAAAAGTCTTGGGTGAAAGTACATACTTATCGATCCCCACACCGTAAGTAAATGTCTGTCCACCATCATTCTGAAGCTTAATGCTGTTCATTGTGCCAGCGTTCAGCGTGACTTCGATTGTTTTATTAACGAATGTATTCCAACCACCTGTAGAGTTAAACTCTAAGTCTGCTATTTTGACACCATTTACATATAAAGCTTTAGTAGCTACAGCATCATTCGTTGCAAATCGAATCGTCAATTCATATTTGCCTCCAAACTGCCCGCCGTCTATGTTGTGGATCTGATTGTAAGCACCGTTAAGATGCAGACTTCCAACAGCGCTACCCCCAGACGAATTCGTGTAGCTCTGCACATTAGCTCCATTACCAACCGTACCGTTCTCTGCCTCGTAGTTATGTTGATTAGTAGAAGCAGAAGCCTCATTCAGAGGAGGTACGAGCACGAATGAAGTAATGGCAAGTACAACGGATAAGCTTATCATGATCAAGCGTTTAAACATCAAACATCATCCTTTTCATAATTTATTTTAAAATTAAAACGCTTTCATAATTTATATTATCCTTTTTCTAGTAGCGTTTAAAACTGGCATAACTTAAGAATGACCGTTAAAATTAAATATTAATCATTTTCCATGCGGATCATGTAACCTTTCTTGCGAATTTGCTGTTGAATATTTATTAATTCCTCTTTCTTTCCACATGGGTTTCGGTAATAATGTAGAATGATAGCGCATTCAAGGTGTCTGTTAATTGAATTAGGTTGTGAATATAACGAATATATTGGAAGTGAGAGGGTGTGAATGTAGCAGATGAGACGATTCATCCGAATGATTGGTGAGTTGTACCGGACACATTTTGCCCAAAAGCTGTTCAATAAGATATTACTGACCTATTCAGTCATTATTATGGTTACTCTAGTTGCACTTGCGTTCTTTATTTATCAATACTTCACACAATCTATGATTAATAAGGAAAATTTACGGATGCAGGAGACCTCAGCCAATGTCAGCGCATATATTGATCAGCGGTTAGATGTGTCACGAATGATTCAGCAAAGTCTTTATTCTAATGATGTTTTTATGCAGAATTTTGGGGTATTGCTACAGAAAGGCTATTCGGAATATTTAGCATACCGATTTGATAGATTTATAGATACAAATGACCCTATTGGTTCTTCGTTGAAATCATTATCAACCTTTTTTAACAGTGGATTTGATATCGATTCAATTCTTTTTCTAGGAATGGAAGGAGAAGTCTACAAAGTCAACGACCAGCTTTCGTTGGAGATTGTTCCTATGAACGAGCAACCGAAGCTTATAACGAATGAGAACGAAGGGTATGCGGAGAAAATGCTTATCTTCCCTGTCATAGCAGATGACAGTGTTACGAAGCCATTATACATTTATGCCGTAGAGCTCAAAAATCCAGACACACTAGAGCCGATCGGCCAAATGATGATCCAGTTCAATGCGAATGGTATGATGAAGCCCAGTCAGCATATGCTTTCGGACCTAAAAGGAGAAGTCATGGTCATGACACGTCAAGGAGAGGTAATATTTGATTCATCATTGAGATGGTATGGGAAGCAATATCCGATTGAGCATCTACTTGACAGCGATGTGTTGAAGCCGAGTACGGATTCCAAAGGCAAACTGAACTATATAGTCTCCACGGCGAATAAGGCGGGTGTTATCGTTATGGTAGCCATACCTAGTGAAAATATGGGATCCAGTACGAAGGTGAAGCAGTGGATTGCATTACTTACAGCGATATGTATTTCTGCTGCTCTAGTGTTGACATATTTCATGATTTTGCGATTCTCTAGACGTACCAAGGTGATTGTTCGAGCCATGGAGAAATTGGATATGGGACAATGGACCGCGCGTATCCCTCTTTCTAAAGGGGACGAGCTATATCAGATCTCTTATAACTTTAACAAGATGTGTGAACGAGCGAATGACTATATTGAGAAGGTTTATGTGTCTGAAATCAAGCAAAAGAACGCCGAGATTAAGCAAAAGAATGCTGAAATTGTTGCGATGCAGATGCAAATCAATCCGCATTTTCTGTATAACACACTTGAGGCTATACGAATGAATGCTGTGGCTCATGGAGCGTCGGAGGTAGGCTATATGATTTTTTTGCTCGCTACCATGTTCCGCACAACGATGAAAAGTTCAATGATTGTAGAAGTAGCGGAGGAAATGGAGCGTTGTCGAGTATACCTAGAGTTGTTCCAAATTCGCTATCCGAACCGATTGCAAGTGGAGATCGACATCCCTGATGAAGTCATGTACAGCGAGATTTTGAAGTTGTCGGTTCAGCCGTTGGTTGAAAATTATGTTTTGCACGGCTTCAGGCCGGATCAAAACGATAATCTGCTTCGAATTAACGCACATACGCTGGATGGCGTCATTTTTCTTTGTGTATCTGACAATGGTAAAGGTATGCCGCTGTCGGAATTGATGAAGCTTCGCCATTCCCTTAACGAAAAGATAGATCTTGAAGCCAGTTCCGGTTCTATAGGACTTAGCAACGTCAAAATGAGATTACAGATGATGTACGGAATCGAGTACGGATTGGAAATCGAAAGCATAGACGGAGTAGGGACGGATGTTTTATTGAAGATTCCCGCCGTCGTCAAGGAGTGAGAGGTCCATGTACAAAGTCATGATCGTAGACGATGAACCACTTATTCTGCGAGGAATGCATTCCATTATCGATTGGAATGAGCATAATCTTCACATTACATTTCAAGCATCGAGTGGAGAAGAAGCCATTGAACAATTTCTTGGTCAGCCGGTTGATCTTGTCATAACGGATATTCGCATGCCTGGCATCAGTGGTCTAAAGTTGATCGAGACTATTCGGTCTGTTGATCCAAACGTCAAGTTCATTGTGCTGAGCGGCTATGATGATTTCCAATATGTAAAGGAAGGGATTCGTTATGGTATTGAAAATTACTTGCTGAAGCCTATCGATGTGAACGAATTGTCTGCGACAGTTGCAACTACCGTAAGAAAGCTTGAACTCGAAGGTCATCGTCGAATTAGATTCGTCGAAGAGAAACAGATCTTGCGTACCAACGTACTCAATCGGTGGATGAACCGTTCGATTACGATGATGGAATTGAAGCAACGGGCTGAGATGGCAGAGATACCGCTCAATCATCGTGCTTACACGGTTGTAACAGGTTGTCTTTTTAAGTACGATCAGGCCGGAGAGTGCTTCTCGTCGGAAGTGCGTAATGAGATTGTGTCCGACGTGTGCGAAGTCATCAGTACTCATGTTTATGATCTGCAGTCTACCTATACGGTTCATGATTTCGTGGATATCGAAGCTGATATTGTCATCCTCTTCTCAGATCCCGGCGGGATTCTGGATCGCAAAGTGATTGACAAGGGGTTGGAGGACATCCATCGAAGTATTCAGGAAAGATGGAGAGTTGATATTTTATTCACCATAGGCAAGACTGTAAGCGGTTACTCGGAAGTGCCAGAGAGCTATCATCAGGCTAAAAAGATGCAGAACCAGAGAATGATTAATGAGAACCGTATTATCGTCGATGGTGAAGTCAACCAGCGTATGCCAAACATAGCATTTGTTCAGGAGCATCAGTCGTTGATTCCTTTGCTGGTCAAGCAGGACCGTAAGGGGTTACGGCTATGGTTAGATGATTGCTTTATCAAATTGAAGGAGCATGAACATGCCTCTCTCGCGAATGCACAGGACGTGGCACTAGAGATTATGCTACAGGCAGTCAAGCAAAGCGGTAGGAACAACTTCATGGAAAGTATAGCTCAGTTGCTACGGTTACGGACCTTTGATCAAATCCAAGATTACATTCAGCAGTTTTTGGATGAGATGCTTGATGCGGTTTCTATTAATGAAGAGAATCGGAGTCCAGTTATTCGTAAGGTGATTCAAGATATCCATACTCGCTACGATGAAGAGCTGTCACTTAAGACACTCGGACAGACCTACAACATTCATCCCGTTTATTTAGGGCAACTATTCAAGAAGGAGATTGGCGTCAGTTTTAATCTCTATGTAAATGACTATCGCATTCAAATAGCCAAGGATTTGCTCCTTCATACTGAAATGAAGGGCAACGAAATTGCGAGTAAGATCGGTTGCATGGATCCCAACTACTTTTATAAATTATTCACAAAAATTACGGGTGTATCGCCTTCTGATTTCCGTTCCACATATAAAATGGCGTCTGAATGATAAGAATAGCACGCCATGTTAAATCGCTAGTTGCCTAAGGCAATTAGCGATTTTTTTATATAGCAATGGAATGTTTATTCTTAACCAACTATTACACCACGTTAAATTTATTACCTAAAAGATGATTTGTGAACAGTTATATTAAGTTCTGACGGTTGACCTTGGATTATTCCTCTTTCTGGTAAGGAGTAAAGGATGGATAATATAAATAGATGTAAGCGCTATATAAAGTCATAAAAAATTATCTTAGAAAGGAAATGGAGGAATAACAAATGGGAATTAAATGGAGACGATTTAAGCGAAACAAAACATTCCTTTTAATGGTCCTTCCGGCGACGTTGTGGTTTATTATCATGAAATACCTTCCTTTATTCGGGAATGTAATTGCCTTTCAAAAATTCACTTATAATACAAAGGGGATATTCCACGGAATATGGAGTGCGGAATGGGTCGGGTTGAATAATTTTAAGTTCCTGTTTCAGACGGATGCCGCCTACATTATTACACGAAACACACTGCTCTACAATTTAGCCTTTATCACACTTGGCATTCTAATTCCTGTGACGCTATCCATTCTGGTCAGCGGACTGACGAATAAAAGAACATCGAAATTCTATCAAACGGGCATGATGTTGCCCCACTTCCTATCATGGGTTGTTGTTGGTTACTTCGTATTCGCCTTTCTTAGCATGGACAAAGGTCTCCTTAATAGCATCCTCAACAATATAGGGATCGAGTCCAAGATGTGGTATAACGATGCGGCATATTGGCCGTTCATACTGATTCTTGCGCAAGTATGGAAGACGGTTGGTTACTCAAGTGTTATCTATATTGCTGCGATCGCCGGCATAGACAAGACCTATTACGAAGCGGCTGTAATTGATGGCGCCAGCAAGTGGCAACAGATCCGCAATGTTACGCTACCACATTTGAAGCCATTGATTATCATTCTAACGATATTGGCTGTAGGGCAAATCTTCCATTCCGATTTCGGGTTATTCTACCAAGTAACTAGAGATTCCGGTCTGCTGTTCCCAACTACGAACGTTATTGATACCTATGTTTACCGCAGTATGAAGGAAATGGGCGAGTTTAGTATGAGTACTGCTGCAGGATTATATCAATCAGTAGTTGGATGTATTTTAGTTTTAACGGCGAACTTCACGGTCAGTAAAATCAGCAAAGACGATGCTTTATTCTAGCAGAAGGGAGAAATACACATGAAACGAAAGAGTAGTTCTAATATCGATGGGTTTACACGAGGTTGGAATTTGTTTTGGAATGTGATAGTTGGACTCGTTGCATTAGCATGCATTATGCCATTTGTATTTACGATCATCATCTCGCTAACAGATGAGAAGACATTGACGCTTAATGGATATAGCTTCTGGCCTGAGAAGTGGAGTTTGTCGGCTTATACGTACCTGCTAGAGGACTCGTCTCAAATGCTCAATTCATTTTTCGTGTCTATCTTAATTACAGTACTAGGGGTTATCTTGAGTTTGTTACTGATACTCCCCTATTCATATGCCATTTCCAGACCAGATTTTGATTATAAAAAGACGTTTACGATGCTTGCCTTTTTTACAATGTTGTTTAATGCCGGACTTGTTCCATTTTATATGATGGTTACACAGGTTCTGCATTTGAGAGATACGATTTGGGCGCTGATTCTACCTCTTAGCGTTAATGCCTTTTATATCATCGTCATGAGAACCTTCTACAAGACGACGATCGAAGAGGGCATGATTGAAGCAGCTAAGATTGACGGCGCGGGTGATTTCTCTATCTTTGTTCGAATGGTGATTCCGATCTCATTGCCCGGCATTGCTACAATCGGCTTATTCTCTTCCTTGGCGTATTGGAACGATTGGTTCAATGCGATGTTGTTCATCGATAACCCAGACTTGATGCCACTTCAGTATATGCTATCAAAAATCCAAAACAATTTGCAGTACTTGTTAGAGAATACGGATTCATTATCCACATCCGATGCTACTCTGTTGGCCAACCTTCCACAGGAAACGATTCGCATGGCGATGGTTGTCGTAGCAACTCTACCAATCGTTCTTGCTTACCCATTCTTTCAGAAGTTTTTCATTCAAGGATTGACTGTAGGTTCCATCAAAGGCTAGTGTTTAACGCATCCGATGCCTCAAATCGATCGGAGCATTAAATAGATAAATAAATAATGGGAGGGTTTACAATGTTTCTAAGAAATAAAAGAACAGGGTTGGTGTTAACTGCAGTAATTATGTTGTTATCCATCGTGCTAAGTGCATGCGGCGGGAGCAACAACGGACAGAAGCCTTCAAACACAAGTGATTCCAAAACGCCTGTGGTTACCGAGAATGGATCAGACAACAGCCTGAAGCCGTACGAGCTAGTTCTTTATTTCTTCGGTGATCCACAGAAAGATACACAGCTCATTGAGCAAGAAGTAAATAAGTATATCCAGCCTAAGATTAATGCTACGGTAAAAATAAACTTTGTTCCTTGGGGCGAAACAGATCAGAAAATACCTGTCTACTTAGCTTCTGGCCAAAAGATAGACGTATTGTTCACGCAAGCGAGACATATGATTTCATTAGCTTCGAAGGGGGCATTGACTCCAGTGAATGACCTATTGGAGAAACATGGGCAAGATGCCATGAAATCAATGTACAGCAAGTTCCTAGATCTCTCTAAAGTCAATGGAAAGAACTATTCCGTTCAAAATCCCAAGGAAATTGCTTCCCAGTGGGTATTACGTTTTAATGAACCTTTGTTGAAACAATATGGAATTGACGCAACTAACGTCACATCGGTTGAAAGTGCAGAGCCTATCCTGAAGCAATTGAAAGAAAAGGATCCAACGATCTATCCAATTGAACCAACAAAGCAATCGGCTTGGTACGTACCGTTCGATAATGTTATGAACGACATTCCGTTCGGAATGGTTTACGAACCAGCTTCTACGGATTCGAAAATTGTGAATATGTGGGAGACAGCTGAAGCTAAGAAAGCTTTAGCAACAGTTCGTGAGTACTACAAGGCAGGATATATTCGTCCGGACGTCGCAACCTACAACCGTCCAGAGAACGAAGAGCAGGCGGGCAAGTGGTTGACTGGTATCTCTGGAGGAATTCCAACGGCAGAAGTGATCTGGACGAATCGCGCAGGCTTCGATGTTAGCTACAAACCAGTTGAGAAACCAATCGTTACAACGAACTCTGTTATGGGCGCGATGTTGACGATTCCTACAACCTCAGCCGATCCAGAAAGAGCAATGATGTTTATCAACATGCTACATGCCGATGTCTATCTGCATAATCTGTTTGTATATGGTATTGAAGGGATGCATTACGAGAAAGTATCCGATAACGTAGTCAAAGATCTGCCAGCACGTAAAGAACGTTGGAACACAGGATGGTTCCAATTCGGTAACGGATTCCTGAATTACCTAACGGAAGCTGATCCAGCTGACAAGTGGGAGCAGTTCAAGAAATTTAATGATGAAGCACAAGTATCACCACTGGTAGGTTTCATATTCGATTCAGCTCCGGTCCAGAATGAAATTGCTGCGATTCAAAACGTAACGGCTGAAACGATGTTACCTTTAATTACAGGTTCCATTGATCCAGAGGAGTTCTTGCCGAAAGTCAATGAAAAGCTAAAAGCTGCAGGTTCCGAGAAAGTAATTGCGGAAATGCAAAAGCAATATGATGCTTGGAAAGTAACGCAATAATAACATAAATTTAATGCGACACCTCCTCTATGAGGGGGTGTCGTTATACAAGAGGAGAGTCAATCATGACGGGAACCAAGAAAGACGCACTGAACAACGGCGTTCACGATTATACGGAAGCGGATAAGTACATACCTACAGATAACCCAGATGTAATGCGAAATCTAGAGAAGTTCCAAGATCATAAGCTGGGCATTATGATGCACTGGTCACCAGCATGTCAGTTGGGCATCTTCGAATCCTGGTGTATGTCCGATGACAGCGCAGCTTGGTCGAAGATGGACGTTGACTGGACCGATGATATGAACGAGTTCCGGGAGCAGTATCGTAACCTGAGAACTACGTTCAATCCCATCCGATTTCAGCCGGAAGCTTGGGCCGAATTAGCAAAAGATAGTGGATTTCAGTATTTACTTTTCACAACCAAACATCATGATGGGTTCTGCATGTGGGATACCAAGACGACCGATTACAAAATAACAAGTGAGAACACGCCTTTCAACTCACATCGCTATGCTGACATCTGTAAGAACCTATTCGATGCATTCCGGGAACGGGGCATGGATATTCATGCGTACTTCTCTAAGCCTGATTGGAATACGCCATATTATTGGTCGCCTGATTTCGACACTCCTGATGGTAAGACTGATCGAAATGTGAATTACGACGTGACAGAACATCCTGAAATATGGGAGAAATTCGTTCAGATGTCTCACCAGCAAATAACAGAAATTATGACGAATTACGGCCGAATAGAAGCATTATGGCTGGATGGTGGTTGGGTTTGTCCGGACAATAAGGGTCAGGATATTCGAATTGGGGAAATCGTAGAACGTATTCGTTCAACGACACAGCCACATCTGATGGCGATTGATCGGACCGTTGGAGGTCCTTACGAGAACTTTATTACGCCGGAACAGACGGTTCCAGAAGAACCTATTCTAGTTCCTTGGGAAAGCTGTGTCACTATCGGCAAGCGATTCTCGTTCAACTATGACGATGATTTCAAGTCACCTAGGCAACTCGTTAATCTTCTTATTAATATTGTTGCTAAAGGCGGTAACTTGGCTTTAAATATTGCTCCTCAACCTGATGGTAGGCTTCCTGTAAAAGCTATGAATACGTTGCGGCAGCTAGGTTCATTCCTGAAGCGCAATGGAGAGGCGATCTATGGTACACGTGAGTGTGCGCCTTATTTGTCTGATGGAATGGCCTTTACAAGAAAAGGTAACACCATTTATATGTTCTATCTGTATCCTGAAGATTCCTCTGAAGTTTGCAATAAATTCGTATTACCTGATCTCGGGGATATAAGTAGTGTCACATTGCTAAGTGACGATGGCGAGGTTGATATAGAAGTTGCTAAGGAAGGGCGGGTTGGAATCAAAATATTATATCGTACAACGGCAGAAACTCCTTATGCCGATGTATTCCGCATTACCTGCAAATTATGATCAATGGCTTATGAGAATGGACACGAATATTTTTTTTTTTATGATTATCATAATTACTGAGGAAGATAATATTTGACAGGAGGAAAATAAATGGTATTTCATTATCCCAAAATCGGTATTAGGCCTACGATTGATGGCAGAAGACGTGGCGTACGCGAGTCTCTAGAAGCACAAACGATGGAGATGGCGGAACGAGTTGCCCAATTCTTGACAGAACAAATGCGCTATCCCGATGGTACACCTGTTCAATGCGTGATTGCCGATTCTACCATTGGGGGAGTAAGTGAAGCGCAAAATACCCGACTGAAATTTATACGAGAAAATGTAGGCGTCTCCATCACGGTAACCCCTTGCTGGTGTTATGGAGCTGAGACGATGGATATGGATGCCACAATTCCGCATGCCGTTTGGGGATTTAACGGAACGGAACGGCCTGGAGCCGTATATCTTGCCGCTGTTCTTTCTGCCTATGCGCAAAAGGGCATCCCTGCCTTTGGCATTTATGGGGAAGATGTGCAGGAAGCAGATAACCGGGATATTCCGGCAGATGTTCAGGCCAAATTGCTGCAGTTCGCTAGATCAGCCATTTCCGTAGCCTTGATGAAGGGTACTTCCTATTTGTCTATGGGCTCTGTATCCATGGGTATAGCAGGTTCCATTGTGGATGAATCCTTATTTCAGAATTATCTCGGTATGCGCAATGAGTATGTAGATATGTCTGAGTTTGTCCGGCGTCTCCAAGAGGAAATTTACGATAAGAAAGAATTCACACGGGCACTAGAATGGGTACATCAACACTGCGTTAAGGGTACTGATAATAATCCAATGCATCTACAAATCAGTGATGAAGAAAAGAATAAACAATGGGAAATTTGTGTCAAGATGACACTGATAGCCCGTGATCTCATGGTTGGCAATCCTCGATTGGCAGACCTTGGATTTGAGGAAGAAGCACAGGGACATTATGCACTGGCAGCAGGTTTTCAAGGTCAGCGGCACTGGACGGATCACTTTCCAAACGGAGACTTTATGGAAACTATTCTCAACTCCTCCTTTGACTGGAATGGTAGACGCGCTCCCTACATTGTAGCCACGGAAAATGACAGTTTAAACGGTGTGACCATGCTTTTTAACTATTTGCTTACCAACACCGCTCAGATATTTGCCGATGTTCGTACCTACTGGAGTCCTGACTCCGTCGAACGAGTTACGGGTCATGTCATGCAAGGTCACGCTGCACATGGCTTACTCCATCTCATTAATTCTGGATCTGCGGCCTTGGATGGTACAGGTGAAGCAATGGTGGACGGAAAGCCGGGTCTCAAACCTTACTGGGAAATCACCGATCAGGAAATCAACGATTGTCTAAAGAAGACTCAATTCCGGCCAGCCTCACAGGAATATTTTCGCGGGGGCGGTTTCTCCACAGATTATCTGACCCAAGGAGGCATGCCGGTAACTATGGTTCGATTGAATTTGGTTAAAGGCCAAGGCCCAGTTCTCCAGCTTGTCGAGGGTTATACGGTTGATTTACCAGATGAAGTTCATCGTACACTGGATGAGCGGACAGATCCGACATGGCCGACAACTTGGTTTGCACCCAAACTCACAGGTCATGGCTCTTTCAAATCCGTATACGATGTGATGAATAATTGGGGAGCCAATCATGGTGCAATTAGTTATGGTCACATCGGTGGCGATTTAATTACGTTGGCATCCATGCTGCGTATTCCAGTTAGTATGCATAATGTGGAAGAATCCCGTATCTTCCGACCACGGGTGTGGTCTCTCTTCGGGACAGAGAACCTTGAAGCAGCTGATTACAGAGCCTGTAACAATTTCGGACCTCTTTATTAAAATCGTAACTGGCAGGTGATCAATGATGAATAATATTTCCAAAGTGCTTGCCATTGATTTAGGCGCAAGTTCTGGTAGGGTCATTCTAGGAACTTATGATGGTAACAAGATAATTACGGAGGAAATACACCGTTTCGCCAATACCCCTATCCAAGTTGGTGGACGTTTGCATTGGAATGTACTACAGCTTTTTCATGAAGTGAAGCAGGGTATCAAGTTGGCCATCCAAAAGCATGGGCAGCCTCTGAGTATAAGTGTCGACACGTGGGGGGTCGATTACGGATTTATTGACATGGAAGGTAGTCTGCTTCACTTCCCATATCACTACAGAGATCAAAGAACGAGAGAACATTCTTCTCGGTTGAATGAATTACTGCCTGAAAGACAACAATTTGATCTCACAGGCAATCTATCCAATCCTATAAATACCGTATATCAACTTTTTGCGGACTACCAGAATAGCGCTACGGTGCGTCAGCATTCCAAGAACTTGTTAATGATGCCAGATCTCTTTCTCTATTTATTCAGCGGGATTGCAACAGCAGAAATAACGATCTGGAGCACGAGTGGTCTAATGGATCCTATTCGGAACGAACCTAGTGCTGATGTGTTTAACAGGTTGGGACTTCCCTTGATATTAATTCCAGATATAGTTTCGGCAGGAACTGTAATAGGTCCACTACTTCCTAGCGTTCGTGAAGAGCTAGGAGCAGGCTCAATAAAAGTAATTGCCTGCGCATCTCATGACACAGCTTCAGCGATAGCCTCCATCTCCTATGAAAATAAAGAAAGCTCCGCTTTTATCAGTTGCGGTACCTGGTCGGTGGTCGGCAAGGAAACAGAAGCACCTGTATTAACAGAGCATAGCTTCCGCAATGGTTTTACCAATGAGTCCTGTTTCGCGAATGGCAATCGGCTTCAGAAAAATATAACAGGTCTATGGATTCTACAGGAATGCCAAAGAACATGGGACGAGAACAATCTTGTCCTGAATTATGAAGAAATGGTCCTGCTGGCGGAAAAGGCGGGACCTGCTAGATCATTCATTAATCCGAATGACCCGCTGTTTGTCACACCCGGTGATATGTCACAGCGAATTGCGCAATACTGCCATGATACCGCCCAGCCGATTCCGCAAACGCCCGGAGAAATAATTCGGACGATTCTGGAAAGTCTAGCCAACGCCTACACATTAGCTATTCAGGAACTTGAGATGCTTACAGGTACAGATGTTGAAACAATCCACATGGTTGGCGGGGGTATACAAAACCAGCTCTTATGCCAGCTAACTGCGAATGCTACCGGTAAACGGATTGTTGCAGGTCCTGTTGAGGCTAGCGCTATGGGAAATATAATAGTGCAGTTTATTACCCTAGAGCAAATAAACTTCAGTCATGCCAAAGAAGTGCTAGCCAGGTCTTGTGATCTTAAAGTGTATCAACCTGACTTATAAAATGATGAGGAGACAAACAGATGATTAATGACAATACGGAACAAAAATTACGGCTTCAAATATGTGATATCGGTAGAAATCTATTTAACAAGGAATATATCGCCGCAAACGACGGCAATATTTCAGCTCGATTATCTGAGAACGAAATTCTAACAACCCCTACGGGTGTGAGCAAAGGTTACCTGGAGCCTCATATGTTAGTAAAGGTGAATCTGCAAGGGGATATTTTGCAATCTGCAGAGGACTATCGTCCCTCAACGGAAATTAAGATGCATCTCAAAATCTATCGAGATTGTCCAGATATGAACGGAGTGGTTCACGCACATCCGCCTCATGCGACTGCATTTGCAATTAAAGGGGAAGCGCTGGATAAAATGATGATGCCCGAATCCGTAATTGCTATGGGTGATATACCCCTTGCGCCGTACGGAACCCCTTCAACGGAGGAAATTCCTGATTCTATCGCCCCGTTCTTTGGAAAAAAGACAGCAGTGCTACTAGAAAGTCACGGCGCACTAACTTGGGGTAAAGATGTGATGACCGCTTATATGAATATGGAGCGACTGGAATACACAGCCAAGCTTACCTTTCTGACTCGATTAATTAATGGAGAGAGAGAGTTACCACAACATCGCATAGAAGAACTGTTTGCCTTAAAATCCTATTACGGAATGTAAGGTTTATACTGAATTTATAAAAGCGCTGGATGGATTAGTCCCTCCAGCGCTTTTGTGTATACTAAATTTGTTTAGCACAGATTGAATCCATATGGAGGAAGTGTAATAGATATAGGCAGTCTGCAACTTTTCAGTTGACCATAACGTTGTATAGTTATGTATAACGCAGTAAATATATGGAAAGTCATGTGAATACAATTATGAATGGCAAAAGAGAAAGGTTCTTTACGCACGATTGCCTTATCTCTCACTTTCATCATGGCGTTTACAGTTGTACGAGTAACAAGAACGGTTCAATCGATTTAAATGACCTGCGTATTTACGGTCCCGAAGCGATCCTACAGGAAGGTACGACTTATCTTCCGCTTCGCTTCTTGTTAGAGCACCTTGGATATGAGGTGACGTACCACAACAGTTCGAAGGCTATCGGATTGAAAGCTATATTGGAGAATAATCTCACTATCACTTCAAAAGAGATCGGTGCAGACGGAGATGGTAAATCGTTGTTAGTGTACTATCCCATCCTATCGGGGTTCAATAATACCAAGGTGGAACAGAAGATCAATACGTTCTTGAAACAAGAAGCGGATCGGTTCGTAGCGGAGGGTATGCCGGAATTCCTAATTCCGTATTCTGTCTTTACGGGACGTTAATGCTTGAGACAAATCTATCGATGTTCTTTTTTTTGTAAATTTACTAAAAAAAAGATATACTTTATGATGTTGTTGCGGTTTTCCTTTTAGGATGAAGAAGGAGCATAAGATATGAAGAAGTTAACCATTGAAGATGTGGCACAGAAAGCAGGAGTATCTAAGAGCACGGTGTCACAATTTCTAAATAAAAGATACAAATATATGAGTGAAGCTACGAAAAAGAGAATTGAAGACGTCGTAGAAGAACTCAATTATCAGCCTAACGGTCTTGCAAGAAGTCTAAAGAATAATCGGACGCATATGATCGGTGTCATTGTGGCGAATATTGACTATACGATATCGATTCAATGTATTAGAGCGATTGAGAGCGAACTACAAACCCATGGCATACAGGTCATTATTTGCAACGCAGATGAGAATCCTGAGAAAGAAAGTAAGTATATTGAGATGCTAGTAGCACGACAGGTAGATGGCTTAATCATTTTCCCAACGGGCAACAACGCTGAGGCGTATACTCGACTTATTTCAGAGAATTTTCCAATGGTCTTTCTGGATCGGCTTGTTGAGCAAGTCACGACACATAGTTTACTTCTAGATAATGAAATGGCTGTCAAAATCGGCATTCAAGAGTTAGTACACCATCACCATCAGAAGATAGCGATTATCACATTACCTCTTGAGGCACATCGTATAACTCCAAGGTTGGAAAGATTGAGTGGGTACAAGAAAGCGATGGAAGAATGTGACCTCAAGATCAGAGATGAGTATATCAAAAGTGTTCCTAAGGAAGATATACATAGAACGATGGAAAAGTTACTCCGTATGCAGGACCCACCTACGGCGATACTTGCTGGTAATGATATCGTACTCGCAGAGATGTTGAAGTATGCTACTTCACATCATATTCGAATTCCTGAAGATATATCTGTGATGGGGATAGATGATGCTGATTTTGCCCATATATATAACCCTAATATTACAACCATCGGTCAACCCACATATGACATGGGCAAGCAATCCGCAAGAATATTACTACAATGCATTGAAGATAGGGGGACGGGGGTTCCTATTATTTATCGATTTGTTCCCCAATTGAATAAAGGGCAGTCTGTTAAGACAATAGGAAGAGATTCGAACTAAATACGCGACGTGCAGTGAATATTTTTATGATAAAAGAGTGTTTGGGCGGAAGTTGTTTCTGCTCAAACACTCTTTTATTTGTTTTACTTATGTCTAGAGCTTCATAAATGCATCCAATCGCTCACGCGTAGGAAATCCATCACTGTCACCAGGTGACATGATAGCAAGAGCGCCGATTGCATTCCCACGTCGTGTAGCTTCCTCAACGGATAGACCATCAAGAAGCGCACTGACTACACCTACGGCAAATCCATCACCAGCTCCAACGGTATCGACCACTTTGGCTACATGGAAGCCGTGAACGTATCCTTCTTGATCAGCTGTTTTATAATAAGCTCCATCTGCACCTAATTTAATAACAACAAGAGAAATACCACGCTCTAAATAATATGAAGCAATATCCTCGGGGTTCTCAAACCCAGTCAATATTTTCCCCTCACTTATTCCTGGAAAGAACCAATCGCATTGGATGGCTAAATCGTTAATGGTACTCACCATCGTTTCCGTATCTGCCCATAATTTAGGACGTAGATTAGGATCGAAGGATATTTTCTTTCCTAATTTCTTCATAAATTTCATAGCATGGATAGAAAAATTGTGGCATTCGTTAGATAGTGCTGTGGGTATACTCGTCATGTGCATATGTCTGGCTGAAGAGAAATAATCTTCATTGAAATCAGGTACGTCTAATTTAGATGCAGCAGAATTCTTACGAAAATATTCTACAACAGGATCACCTGTTAGAACTTTAGATTTCACTAACATCCCTGTGGAATAGTCTTCTGTAAATGTTACACTTTGGGTATCAATCTTCTCATTGTTTAGAGAGTCTATGATAAATCTACCAAAGTTATCGTTGCCTAGTTTGGTCACAAGACCAACATTCAATCCTAAACGGGATAATCCTATCGCCACGTTCGATTCGGCACCTGCAAGTGCTTTGGAAAAAGAGTTGCATTCATGTAGTGGTCCAGGTTCATTGGCATAAAACATCGCCATAGGTTCTCCAAAAGTAACTACATCCAAATGAGTATTCACTATATATGCCTCCTTATCGTATTAGATCAACCAAGTATTTGTTTTTTATTCAACGAAGTAAGTAAATTTTTGTGACAATATTTATCTAATCGTGTTTTAAAATTCATAATTAGAAATTATCACATAAACCGGTTTTTAACAATAACATTTCCCTTATTGATAAGTTGAGATAATTAAATTAATCCATAAATATTCAAAAACTGTTGATATGTAAGGCTTTGTTGATATTATAATAATTCAATAAAAAACATTTCTCAAAAAATGATATTGACTAATATGATAATTATAACTATTATTTCAAGTATAACAAAAAATAATTTATTAAATTTAGTAAACTATATGTTACATATTAGAAAATTGTTGCTATGTTTGAGGTTAGCTAATCTTTTTAACATTGGAGGGAATGACACGAAATGAAGAAAATTAGAGTATTACAAAATATTTCATCGGTAGGGGTTGTTGCTGTTATTCGAGCAGATACGGCCGAAGTAGCTGTTCGAATGTCTGAGGCCTGTATCGAAGGGGGGCTTAATAATATTGAGGTGACCTTCACAACACCTGATGCAGATCAGGCTATTAAAAGTCTCGCTAAGAAATACGGAGATCGGGCTGTTATTGGAGCGGGTACGGTACTGGATCCCTTAACAGCCAGAATTGCTATTTTGGCAGGCGCTGAATTTGTGGTCAGTCCCTCTTTTGAAGAAGAGACAGCAAAGATGTGTAATCTGTATGGTATTCCTTACATGCCAGGTTGCTTGACCTTGAATGAAATGAAAGAAGCATTAAAGCTGGGAGTTGATGTTCTGAAATTATTCCCAGGTAGCGCCTTCGGACCTGATTATATTAAGGCAGTTAAAGGACCTATGCCTCATGTGAACATCATGCCAACAGGTGGCGTAGATCTGAATAATATGGAACAGTGGATTCGTAATGGCTGTATCGCTGTTGGTATTGGTGGGAACTTAACAGCTCCTGCAAAAGATGACCGTTATGACCTGATTACTGAACTAGCTGCACAGTATGTAGCCAAATTTCAAGAGATTATCAAGTAAATTGTGCTTGCTTACACGTAATACCTCATTTTACTTTTCTATCTACTCTAAGAAGTTCTACATAAGGATTTTCTTTGTTTTCAATTAAATCTTTAATGATCTTGGCACCACTCATCGAGTAACAAGTGCCATTCCCTTCATACCCCAACAGATAATACTTATTATCCTGTAAAGGATCTCTTCCTATAAAAGGCATGCCATCTTTAGAACTCCCAAACAGTGCATTCCAACTACAATCAATTTCTATGTCGATATCCCCCATGATAGATTGAACCTTTTTTAATAATTCTGTATTTTTTTTATTGATCTTATTAAGGTCTTTCTCGACCGTGTTCATATCTTCATCAAGTCCGCCAGCTATGATTCTATGATCTCTGGTTGTTCTACAATAGAGATAGGGATTTTTAGTTTCCCAGACCATAACATTATCTATCCAAGGTGTAGTAGTAAGTGGCTTTGAGCTAAAAGCATAAGTCCTACCAATGGTAGCTTTACCTTTGATTACATCATATAGCTTCGCATATCCTGTAGCTAATATGATATGTTCAAATTCAACTTTGAAACCATCCTTTGTTAAGACGAAATCCTCATGAATATGATCTAAGTCAATAGATGTATTTTCAAAATATCTAACGCCCGATTTCTTGTTCTCATGAGTCAATGCGTTAATGAATTTATAGGGATTGACTTCGGCATCATGCCAAGTTCTTAGTGCACACGGTTTATCTATACCATAAGTGGACTTTAATTCTTGATTATCTAAATATTTAACCGGAAAGTCATACTTACTTAAATACTCATATTCCGTTATTAAACTCTGTTTATCATCTCGATTTGATGCATAGAAGATGCTATCTCTTAATATATAATCTGTGTTTAACTCTAAATTGTTATTTAACGCGGTAAGACTATCCATGCCATCAAGACACATGGTGTAAAAGAGTACAGCTTGTTCTTCGCCTATATCCTTAGCAAGTTCTGAGAGCATCATATCACTTGAATATTGAAGCAGTCCTGTATTAGCGGAGCTACTGCCACCACCTATTGTCTTTCTGTCTATTACCGTAACTTCATAACCAGCATTTGAAAGGACATATGATGCTAGACTTCCAGACATTCCCCCACCAATGACAAGGACTTGAGTCTTTAGATTAGTTTCTACTTTCGGAAAATGATTTTCTTTGATTACGGTTGTGTCCCAATAGAGATCGCCATTATGTAACATATATTTGCCTCCTAAAGATGATGTTATATGTATACCCAAAAACTCAATTTTTAAAAAGGATTATTTTATTAATTGGATTTACATCATATAAGTACTCATCTATTCGATGGGTACCTTTTTGTGTTTTTAATTAAATTCATTATGTATTGTTTGTAGGGCTTTGTAGTATTTTGTATCAGGTTGTTTGAAATATCGATTAGATTCAGAATATAGAAATAAGAGGAGGGGATATCCTATGATTCCCAAAAGAGGATTCTTACACGAATTAAAGAAAAATAAGGTTTTATTCCTTATGCTCACACCTACGTTATTGTTTTTCTTAATTAATTCATATGCACCCATGATCGGAATTTACTATGCGTTTACGAGATTTGATTTCGCTGGGGGATTATTTGGAAGTCCTTTTGTTGGATTGGAAAACTTTAAATTCCTAGTTAAATCAGGAATGTTGTGGTTATTAGCAAGAAACACAATTGGATATAATTTTGCTTTTATAATTATGGTGAATGCACTAGCGATTTTTTGCTCAATCATGCTTAGTGAGTTAAAAGGAAAATGGTTCAAGAAGATAACACAATCTATCATGTTCTTACCCTACTTCATTTCATTTGTTTTATTAAATGCGATTGTCTATAACATGTTTAATTATGAATCTGGTTTTGTGAATTCTACCTTGAAAATGTTAGATCTAGCACCAAGAGATATTTACAATACACCTGGTGATTGGGTGATTCTATTAGTTGTTTTCTATGTATGGAAGAATCTGGGGTACACAATGATTATATATCTAGCAACGATCACAGGGATTAGTGAAGAGTATTATGAAGCTGCGAAGATAGATGGTGCGTCTATATTCCAACGTATCTGGAATATTACGATTCCGATGCTAAAGCCAACCTTTATGATTTTATTTCTATTCTCCTTAGGCTCCATTATGAAAGGACAATTCGAACTATTTTATCAACTTATTGGTAATAATGGCTTGTTATTTAATGCAACTGACATTATTGATACCTATGTATATCGTTCGCTTAGAGTTACCTTTGATATTGGTATGGCAACCGCGGCCGGGTTATTTCAATCTACATTTGGATTTATCTTAATCATTACCGTTAACTACTTCATCAAAAAGGCCAATGAAGATTATGCATTATTTTAAAGAGAATACGCTTACGAAGGAGGTAACCAATTGAAATCAGTAAAAACAGAAACTTACTTATTTAATATCATTGGATACGCAATAATACTATTTCTGTCTATGATCTGCATATTCCCATTTCTATTACTATTGTCTGGCTCATTAACAGAAAATGAATCCATTATCGTGAATGGATATCACTTAATTCCGAAGGTGTTTTCTTTAAGAGCATATCAGGTTGCGCTTGCATTCCCGCAGACCATTCTCAAGGCTTACATGGTTACTATCTCTGTTACGTTAATAGGAACGTTAATAGGACTTTTCTTAATGACGATGGCAGGATATGTGCTACAGAGAAAAGATTTTAAATATCGCAATAAATTAAGTTTTTTCATCTATTTCACAACTCTCTTCGGGGGTGGCTTAGTCCCTTGGTATATTCTAATGACTAATTATCTGAAATTAACCGATTCATATATGGCATTAATTTTCCCAGGACTTGTGTCCCCATTCCTAATTATTCTCATGAGAAGCTTCATTAAATCAGCAGTTCCTGATGAGTTATCTGAATCAGCCAAGATCGATGGTGCAAATGATTTTAGAATATACTATCGAATCGTCCTACCCTTAGCCATGCCCGGCATAGCAACGGTTGGTTTGTTCTTAGCTTTGCAGTATTGGAATGGCTGGTTTATGTCTTCGTTATTTATTAATACGCCAGGCAAATATGAGTTGCAATATTATCTGTACAATATTCTGAATGCTGCGCAATTCGTTTCGCAACTAGGCGTAAGTACAGGCGTTTCACTTGGCTTTGATATGCCAACGGAGTCAATGAAATTGGCGATGGCAATGATTGCAACTGGGCCTATACTCTTCTTGTATCCATTCATTCAAAGGTTCTTTGTTAAAGGTTTAACGATTGGTGCTGTCAAGGGTTAGAACTGTAGTGGGATATACCCACCAGCCTACATATAATTGATAATAAAAGGGAGGATTCACATGAAAAAGAACAATAGAAAATTTCTTAAACTAACAATGGTGTTCATTTTGGTCATGACTTTATTAGCCGGGTGTAACAGCCCCAATAACAGTACGCCAACGGCAGCTCCAACAAAAGATACAGTGACAAATAAGGAACCTGATGCAACAGATGCATCAAAACCAAGTCTAGATATTTCTAAAAAAGTGGAATTACAATTCTACATGTTAGGTGATGCACCAAAGGATCTAGCCATCATTGAATCTAAAATCAATGAAATGTCCTTGAAAGATTTGAATGCGACCGTTAAATTCAACTTTACAACTTGGACGGATTGGGATCAAAAGTATCGTTTGCTCCTAACGACTGGTCAGAATGTTGATTTAATATTTACAGCTGAATGGACACAATTTCAATCTTTTGCTAAGAAGGGTGCTTTCTTACCATTAGACGATTTACTCCCAACGGTAGCTCCGAAATTAAACAGCTATGTACCAAAGGAAATGTGGGAAGGCGTTAAGATCGACGGGAAAATCTTCACAGTTCCTGCTACCTATAAAGAATATGTAACACAAGGATTTGTATATCGAGAAGATTTGAGAAAGAAGCACAATTTACCTAAACCGACTACATTAGAATCTTTTGAAGCCTATTTAGACGGGATAAAGAAGAATGAACCTGGAATTACTCCCCTTGGGGATACAGCCGTTAATGGGATCTCAGATCGCATTACGGACATAACGTTTGATACTGTAGGCTTAGGCGTGCCTTATGGGATGGGCATTAAGTATAGGAAGCCAACGGAGGTTACTTCCTATTGGGGGTCAGAAGCACAATTAGCTGACTTGAAATTATATAAAAGATGGGCAGATAAAGGATTTTGGCCAAAAAATATATTGAACTCTAAAGATGTGGATTTACTTGTTAATGGTAAGGCTGCTGCATTAACGGGTGATAATCCAACTCGATTTAATGATCAAAAGATGCGAATGGCTGCAACACACCCAGATTGGGAACTCGCATACTCGCCTGCCCCTTTCATTAAAGGACATGCGGAACCGAATCATCCTATGCATAACGGCTTTGCCATTCCAAAAGACAGTAAGAACCCAGAAAGAGCGCTTGCTTTCTACGAGAAAATGATAACAGACAAAGCTTATAATCAATTAACGCAATATGGCATTGAAGGTACACATTATACGATTGATAATGGTTATTACAAGATGATTGGCGACAACAATACGAATGGTTTCCCTAGAGAAGGTATGAATGGCTGGGCTTGGAGAGTTCCAGAATTCATGTTGTTTGATCCCGGGTATGATGGTGTGAAGGAAATTTTTGAAGAACTTGATAAAATTCAGACACCGGATATATTTATTGGTTTCGCAGAGGATTATTCTTCATATCAATCTGAAAAGGCTGCGTTAGAACAAGTGGAGAAACAATATCTATATCCTCTTCTCGCAGGTCTTGTTCCAGATGTTGAAGCTGGAGTGAAAACATTTATGGACAAAGCAAATGCAGCGGGCTTGGAAAAAATACAAACAGAATACAAAAAGCAATGGCTACAATATATGAGTGAATCTGGAATTAAATAAGTGCGTATCATGTAATTTATATAAATTATCATTAGAACACGAACAAGTACTCATCTATTAGATGAGTACTTGTTGCAATATTCACTTACACATGTATGATTTGTCGTGGGTTCTCCTATCGTACACCCGGTTGTATCTCTACTCTTTTGCATGCAAAATAAAGGAAAAGAAGGAGGTGAGAGCAATAGAGAGAGTAATTAAGACTTCAACTCCAATTCAAAAGACCTCAAAAGGATGGTTATCCATTGCTAAGTCTCAACATCAGTTAATCATCATGTCAATCCCTGCGATGTTAATTCTGATATTGTTCAGTTACGTTCCATTGTGGGGTTGGATCATGGCATTTCAGAAATATTCTCCTGCCAAAGGTGTACTTGGAAGCGAATTCACTGGGTTGGATACGTTTAGAATATTGTTCAAAGACCCCATATTCTATGAGGTTCTGAGGAACACAATAGTGATGAGTATCATGAGTCTTGGCGCCGGCTTCATTGGAGCGATTGTACTTGCATTGTTGTTGAATGAAGTTAAATTCTCATTGTTCAAACGCACGATTCAAACGATCACTTATATTCCGCATTTCGTATCTTGGATCGTCATAGCTAATATTATCTTGGTGGGACTTTCTCCGGATGGAGGTTTTATAAACGAACTTCTTATGACAGCAGGAATCATTAATGAGCCGATATACTTCATGGCCGAGGGCAAATGGTTCTGGTGGATCCATACATTTGCTGGCCTATGGAAGGAGTTGGGCTGGAGTACAATCATCTATCTGGCTGTACTAGGAGGGGTTAATACCGAACTATATGAAGCCGCTTCAGTTGATGGTGCAGGAAGGTTCAGCAAGATGTGGCATATCTCTATTCCCGGCTTAATACCGACCGCAATGATGCTGTTGATATTAAATACAGGTTGGATATTATCCAGCGGATTTGAATCTCAGTTTTTGTTAGGAAGTAACCTTGTTATTGAATATTCTCAGGTACTCGACCTATATGCGATGAATTATGCCTTTAGTATTGGCGACTACTCTCTAGGGGTGGCGATCAGTATTTTCAAATCGATTGTCAGTATTATTCTTGTATTGTCTGTCAATTTTCTGGCAAGGAAATTAGATCAAGGTAAAATATTCTAGAAGGGAGGAACCATTTTGAGGGGAAGACCTTTAAGCAGTGTCCTATTTAATATCTTCAATTATAGCTTCCTGTTGCTGATCGGCATCATTACGTTATATCCATTTCTGAATCTCATGGCCATATCGCTTAATGAGTCGATAGATACCGTCAAGGGAGGCATTCGAATCCTTCCAAGAGTTTGGACAACAAGCAATTACGAAATCGTTTTCTCGAACCCTCAGCTATTATCCGCCGCTGTTCGCTCCTTGTTGCGGACCGTAATTGGAACTCTACTATCCGTGTTTATGACAACAATGCTAGCGTATACACTTAGTCGACGGGATTATAAGCTTCGCAAAATACTCGCGTTGGTCATGGTCATGAGCATGTATGTGAGCGGTGGGCTGATTCCTTTCTATATACTAATCAAGGATTTACATTTGACCGATACATTTCTAGTATATATTCTTCCAGGATTGATCAGTGCCTTCAACGTTCTCATCGTTCGTAGCTACTTTGACCAATTACCTGAAGGGTTATCTGAATCCGCTAGAATAGATGGTGCAAGTGATTTCCAAATTCTATTCCGCGTACTTGTGCCGATAAGCATGCCGGTTATCGCAACCATTACGTTATTTATCTCTGTTGGACATTGGAATTCTTGGTTCGACAATTATTTATATAATACATCACAGAATCTATCACTGCTTCAGTTCGAACTTATGAAAATATTAATGCAATCCATTAGTCAAGTTACAGGTAGCGCTTCGTCCACGGGTCATATTGATCCAACGTTAGTCAATACAACGAGCCCGGAATCTATTAGAGCAACGTTGACGATCATTGTTACGCTGCCGATTTTATTAGTCTATCCATTTCTACAGAAATACTTCGTCAAAGGGATTACCTTGGGAGCCATGAAGGAATAGTTATCGTAAGGCAATTTATTGCCTTTGATGATAAATAATAAGGGGAAGGGTGTCGAATGTGAAAAAAAAGCTAGGAGTATTCATGTCGGTATTACTTATTGTACTACTCATTGTAGGATGCAGTAAGAGTGAGAAAGAGGACGATCAGACAGGTACAACAGAGACCAATACTCCAGTATCAACGACCGATGACAAACCATCTACACCAGAAGCCATTACGTTCAAAATTAACACTACAGATCCCCAAGCGAGATGGGACACGCCCATTTCCAAAAAGCTGACAGAAACAACAGGCGTTTCATTTGAGTATATCCCAATCATTGGGGGATCCGATGTTGCTCAACAAAAGTATGATCTGTGGTTAGCTTCTGGCGATTACCCGGAAGTCTTGAGCCTTCAACCAAGAGTCCTCGGTAAATATCGGGATGCTGGTGCGCTTATGCCTCTTGAAGACTTAATTGAGCAGTATGGTCCGAATATCAAAAAGAAATTCGGGAAGTTCTATAACTTGTTAAAAGATGCCGATGGACATATCTATTCATTGTACAACGTTCAAACGGCCACAGAAACGCCAGCAAATTCACAGGCGAATTTTGCAATTCAATACGAGGTGTTGAAGGAAGCGGGATATCCAGAGATTAAGACCTTAGATCAACTTTACGATGTGTTATTTGAGTATTATAAGAAGCATCCGACGATCGATGGTCAGCCAACCATCCCGTTCTCTGGTATTGGATCTAGCTTTGTTTACAATAATCCATCTCTTAGTGCAGGAGGACAGCCTGACCATGGGAATTTCATCATTGACAGCGGGAATCAAGTACATTTGAACCTTGTCTCAGACAATAGCAAAAAGTACTATCAATTCTTGAATAAGCTTTATGCCGAGGGTCTGCTTGATAAAGAAATCTTCACGCTCACTTACGATACGGCTCCATCCAAAATTGCACAAGGACGCATCCTAGCTGGATATTATCCCGAGTGGTTCTTATCAGCGCCAGAGAGTTCGATTAAGTCATCAGGCAATCTTAACCGTCAATATGCGAAGCTTCCAATTCTATTCGATCCAAATGTAGAGGATCATTCTAATGCATTTACACCAACTTGGTCCAATAACAACTGGGCGATATCGAAGAATAACAAACATCCGGAACGTGTCATTCAATTTATTGATTTTTTATTTACAGATGAAGGACAGAAGTTGATCAGCTGGGGGATTGAAGGCGTCGATTATGAAATCAAGGATGGGAAACGCTTTAGAAGCGATGAAATCATCCAAAAGATGGCCGCCGATTCCGACTATAATTGGAAGCAAGGGCTTGGGAATAACTATAATCGATTCTCCTTCGGGCATGGAGCTAAGTTGGATGATGGCGATTATGCAACGCCATTGACCAAAGAGTATATGATACGTGGATATGATGATGTGACGAAAGAAGTGCTTGCTGCTTACAAAAAAGATACTTGGGCCGACTTCTTGCCACCACTTGAATATGTTCCTTCATTCTTGTGGCAAATCGCAGAACCAGAAGGCGCTGCTGCCCTTTCCAAGAGAATTCAGCAAGTATGGGATCGTGAATCACCTAAGCTAGTGATGTCCAAGAATTTCGACAAAGATTGGGAAAAGTACCAGAAACAAATCGAATCAGCTGGACAGAAGGAATTAGAAGATCTGTTTACCAAAGCATGGAAGGTAGTTGTTGAAGAGTACAACAAAGCAACCGCCCAATAGAAATTTGTATGTGAGCAAAAAAAATTTAAAAAGATGGGCCGGAGTAATCTATTTCCCGGCCCTATGTATTATAATGAAGGGATGCAAAAGAATGGTAGGATGGTGATCGGAATTTATGAAAATAAGAACTAGTTTCTTTCTGACTACCATGATTGTTGTGGCTCTCTTTTTAGGTTGTTTAATTTACTATATCCTAAGATCTTATAATCAGTTCGTATTCGAGAAAATATCTGAAAATGCGGTACATTCCACTTCCCAGTTCACTCAAAATATTGATAGTTTATTACAATCCTATGAACAGGTCACGGATTTCTTATTTCTGAATGAAGAATTACAAACCAAGATGCTTACGATATATTCTGATTTTGCTGATACTCAACAATCTTATGATGAATACTTGAACCCTTTTACTAAATCGATTACAGGGTCTAGAAATATATTCCGTATGACATTCTTTACTGAGAATGCAACCTATCAATTTCCCAATGTCAAACTGATTAATAATGATATGAAACAAAGTTCCTGGTATCAAATGATGATCAATAACAAACTAAATAATTATTGGTCATATGAAGGAGAAGATGAGTATTATCATCTGAACTTTCTGAGATTGACACAAAGATTGAGTAAATATAAGACAGATGCCCGATTGTTCGTGTCGTTAGATATCAATATGCAAACCATATATAATTTGATCGCCAAAGAAAGTAAGAGAACACGATTTATCGTTTTTCTAGCAGATGGTACTGCGATCATGGATAGCTTTCAGCAGAATGTCGTAGGAAAGAAGCTACAAGATTACCCCTTCCTTCATGCTAATCAACAGAATGGTTCCGAGAGTCAAATTACCTTGGTTGACAATCAATCATATCTGATGAATTTCCAAACGGTTAACTCACGACATAGCGTTAGAGGTATCAGTGTAGCTTCACTGACACCGTTGGATGAACTTACAATTAAAGTAGATGAAATGCGCAGATTTACATTTGTTCTGTTCAGTGTCTTTCTTCTTCTGTTCGGTGTTATTATCTTCAGCATATCCTACGGGTTCACTAAACGATTGAGCATACTGACGGACAAGATGAAACAAATGAATCTAGATAATCTTCAGATTTTAACGTCTGTAAAGGGAAAAGATGAGGCTAGCATTCTAACGATAGCTTATAACCGCATGGTAAGACGTATGGAGCGTCTTATTCACGACGGATATGAAATGGTTATTCAAAAGAAAGAATTAGAGATCAAGACAAAAGAAAGTGAGCTTTACGCACTACAAACCCAAATTCATCCACATTACTTATTCAATGTTCTGAATGCGATATGTGGCAACCTGCTGGAAAAAGGGGATAAGGAAAATGCAAGAATGGTGAAGCTACTTGCCAAGTCATTTCGTCATCTACTAGGGAAGAGCGGTCAAATGATTCCTTTAGCCGATGAAATTGAGATTGTAGATACATATTTGAAAATACAGCGCTTCCGTTTTGGTGAGCGAATGGCTAATGACATCAGAATCCCGGAGAACCTCATGGATATGAAGGTGCCGAAGCTGATCCTACAAACTCTGGTAGAGAATGCCGTCGTACATGGGGTAGAAAACTACGAGCAAAAAACGACTATTTCAATCTACGCACGAATCGTTGATGAGAACAATTACCAGCTGATCGTTCAGAATGATGGACCTTGTATTCCCAAGGATCGTCTGAAAGATATCAAGGAGATTTTAAATCAGCAATCAGACATGCACGATTCCAACCATATCGGACTTCGAAATGTTCAAGATCGCGTTCAGAAAATATTCGGGTTACCATATGGTCTGCAGATCGATAGCTCGAATGATATAGGCACTGTCGTGATAGTCTGCTTGCCATATTATACGAGAGGAGGATCCTCCGATGCATCAGGTATTGTTGATTGATGATGAACCAGGGGCCATTAAGACTTTGAAATATTTATTGGATTGGAACGAGTATGGCTTTCAAATCGCGGGGGAGGCAGCGAATGGCAAGCAAGCCTTAGATCTATTGCAATCGAAAGTATTCTCTTTAGTGATCAGTGATATTAAAATGCCTGTGATGGATGGGTTAGAACTCGTTAAGGAAATTAGAAAGTTCTCGCGAATTCCTATCATTATGATGAGTGGTTATGCAGAATTTGATTATGTCAAAAAGTGCCTCGAATACGGTGTGAAGGATTATTTGTTAAAGCCGGTAGAAGAGGATGAATTCATACCACTTTTGCAAAATATTAAATTAGAAATTGAACATCTACAATTGATCGACAAACAGCTGTATCACGGTGTGCAAGCTATGCGGGATCAAATGTTGAAAAAGTGGGCACACGGATTGATTCGTGCAGAAGACGTCGTTGAACATTTTCCTCTGGTAGGTATATTAGAGTCTAGTGAGGGTGCATTCTGTGCATTCAAAGTGCATATGGAATTTATGGATTCTTTCGACAATCGGTTAATGGAATCAGATGTTTTGCTGAAGCGTTTCGCTGTACGTAATATTATTGAGGATGTTATTGGAAATCAAGGATATGCATTTGAGGAAGATCATGAGCATGTTGGTGTCTTATTGATAGGACAACGTGATGGACTATCTGAAGAGTATGTGAGAACACAAGCTGAACAAATGCGTGAGTGGATAGGTCAATTTGCAAAGGTACCTGTTACGATTGGTGTCGGCAATATGGTGTACACGTTACAGAATGTCGTTGAATCCTTTCAAAGAGCGGATAAAATGCTAGACATGCGTTTCTTATTTGGTAAAAATAGTGTTCTGTCTGGAGAGGTAGCAAAGCTACCTGACGTCAAGGAAGCCAGTACCAAACGGGACATTTCACATATTATTGACGCACTGAAATGGAATGACACATTGGAAGCCAGTCAGTTATTAGAAGATCGTTGGGTCCAATTGATCCGATGTCATTCTGAAGAAGCGATGAAAGCATTAGCAGTTGAAATGTTCGTAGATTTATATCGTGTTGTGAAAGAAAATGGGAACAGTTTGAATACTGTTTTTCCGACACCATGGCAAGATTTCACAATGATTATGGAATCGAAGTCGATGGAGGCGTTGTTTCTACTTGTAGAAAAAAGATGTCTAATTATTGCTGAGTACTTAAATAATAGAAAACAACCTCAAGCATCACAAACGATAGAAACAGTTAAGAAGTTCGCGCAAGAGCAGTTCGCTCAGCAAATCTGTCTGAAACAAATTGCTGAACAGGTATATATGAATCCTACGTATTTGGGAAGACTCTTTAAATCGGAAGAGGGTATATCCTTCAATGAATATTTAATGAAAGTCAGAATGGAAAAGGCTAAGGTTTGTCTACGAAATACTAGCGGGAAAATATACAATATTGCGCTGGAGGTGGGATATACCGATGTCGATTGGTTTTATAAAAAGTTTAAGCAGTATACCGGGGTAAGCGCTGGAGAGTATCGATCCTCATAATCCAAATAGGTTGTTCGACTAGATCTGAGAGGGGGGTGATAGGGACTAGAAGTGGTGTCGGTTTATGTAAGCGATTAATCGTTTAATAATATGGAGGAGGTAATGTAGCATATGTCCATAACAAAGTCTATCAAATGGCTGGTAGTTGTATTGCTAATGGCAACTATGATCATCCCTACCGAAGTGATGGCGGCGAGTAAAACGATTGTTCCAGGCATAAAGTGGTATGATACATCGGGTAATTTAATTCAGGCTCATGGTGGCGGTATGATCCAGGTAGGAAACAAATATTATTGGGTTGGGGAGAATAAGACAGGCATCACCGATAGTGGAAGATTTAGAGGTGTGAGTCTTTATTCGACGACGAATTTCGCGGATTTCACTTATGAAGGGGAAGCTTTGACACCCCAGGCCACAGGTGATTTAACGTTAGACCGAATCGTTGAAAGACCCAAAATTATTTACAATGCGAGTACCAGCAAATATGTGATGTATATGCATATTGATGATTCTTGCTATTGTGATGCAAAGGTGGGCGTAGCTACTAGTTCATCCATTACTGGTCCGTGGACCTACCAAGGATCCTATCGACCGCTTAATCATGAGATTCGAGATATGACCATTTGGAAAGATACAGATGGAACGGCTTATTTGATGGGTGCAACAGATGGCAATGCGAACTTCGCCATTTTCCAATTAAGTGCAGATTACTTGAGTGTTAATAGTCTAGTCTATCAATGGAATGATGTCTACCTAGAAGCACCGGCAGTTGTGAAGGATAACGGAAAGTATTTCATCCTAACATCAAGACAGAAGGGTTGGACGCCGACCATTCAGAAGTACGTTAGTGCAACATCAATGGCAGGGACATGGTCCGACTGGCAGACAGTGGGTAATAGCAATAATTATCAGTCACAATCTACGTTTGTGTTGCCAATTCAAGGTGGGGCGGGTATGACTTATCTATACATGGCAGATCGTTGGAATCCTTCAAATCTACAAGATTCCCGATATATATGGCTACCACTCAAAATTGAGGGGAACATACTGAGTTATGGATATTTCGATCAATGGAACCTGGATGCCGCTGTAGGTACGTTTAGCACACCTTCGAGCTTCACTGGGGTGACTCCGAATAGCTGGTATAAGATCAAAAACTTGAACAGTGGATTATTAATGGATATCAGTGGTCAATCTACTTCCGATGGAGCGCCCGCTATTCAATATACGGATAACGGCGGATGGAATCAGCAATGGAAGTTCGTGCCGATTAGTAATGGATACTACCAAATTATTAATAGACATAGTGGTAAAGCACTAGTTGTCGCTACTGGAACGATGGCTCCTGGTAATCAGCTTGTTCAATCGACCAGCAGTGGTAGTTTGTCTCAGCAATGGTCATTGCAAGCTACAGCCGGTGGAACCTTCAAAATGATGAACGTGAATAGCTTGAAAGCGGCAGATGTAAGTGGTTCGTCTACGAGCCCAGGCGGTCCAATTATTCAGTGGGATGATCAGTTGCAGAATAACCAACAATGGTCGATTACAGTCGCGAACTAACGTTGTTAGTTCTATTCTAATCTCCAAAAGAATGAATCCGGAATGACATCGGATTCATTCTTTTGAGCTTGTTGATAGAATTGCCTATGAATATGGTTAAGCAGATTTCATTAGATCCGTCTAGCTACTTCTGCACCTTCCCATATGGCATTTAGTGCTTTACGAGCTTGAACCGCATCGCCAATCACATGATAAGGGATATCTTTCTCATCAAGGTACGATGCGAGTGATTCTTTGTCCCGAGCTTGGGAACCTACAGCCATCACCACGTAGTCTGCAGGAAAATTAAGACGTTCTCCATCTTTTTCAATAATGACTGTATCTTCTTCGATGGCACAACATTTACTGTTCGACATTAATTGAACACCATGACCATACAGACTTTCCATCACACAAATTTTTCGTAGAATTCCAAGACCGCCACCAATAATAACAACACGACCTTCAGGATGAACGGTTCCCCATAGCACATCATGTGAATTCAGGACATGCGCGCTAGTTACACCGTCTACTGGAGGCATCATTGGTGAGGAACCGATAGCAAGAATCACTTCATCGGGAGCAATCTCATCGATTAATGCTGTAGTTACCTCGGTATTCATACGGAGCTCTACACCTTCGCGTTTGGCAGCCTCGCCCATATTCACTGCGGCAAGGGGCATTTCCTCTTTACGTGGCGCAGCAAATCCAAGAGAATTTTACCGTTGAAGTAGAAGATGGACATTTCCACGATGATTTCGACTTAAGTATTGTTGCTGAATCCATTGTTGGTGTTATTGAGCACCTCACCGTAACGAAATTATGGACAGGCTTGAACACACCTGAGGAACTCACCAAAGAGATCACACGGATTTTTTTGTATGGATTGAAGAAGAAATAACTAGTGTACAATTATTTTAGATGAGTCTAATTACTTCAATTCTTATAGTTGATCCGCTGTTAGATCAAGCCAGTCCATTTCAGCCTTCGTCAATTGAATTATTGCTCCTTCGTTGCAAGATGACAGCTCCGCTTCACTGCGTGCTCCAATCAATGCACAAGTTGGAAATGGCTGATTCATCACATAGGCAAGAGCAATTTGTATAGCAGTCAGACCCTTTTGTGTCCCAAGCTGCTTGGCTCTTCTTAGACGCTCCCAATTAGCATCATTATAAAACACACGGACCAAATCGGCGTTTTCGCGATTTTCTGGTGTGAATAGACCTGTAAAAAACCCCCTAGCTTGTGAAGACCATGATAGCAAAGGCATTTGAACTTCTTCATGCCATTTACAGGTCTGTTCATCTGAGGAAACACAACCTTCCCAGAAAGGTTCACTTGCTTTCGCTAGACTCAGATTAGGACTGTTAAAGGTAAAGCCAGTTAAACCCTCACGTTGCGCATAGTCATTAGCTTCCTGTATACGCTGCCAAGTCCAGTTGGAAGTGCCGATAGCCTGCACTGTGCCAGCGTCTATATATTCATTTAATGCATCAATAATATGTCCTACAGGTGTATTGGGATCATCACGGTGCAGGGCATATAGATCAATGTAGTTCGTTCGTAATCTCTCTAAGCTAAGCGAAAGATCATATGCAATATCTTGTTTAGCTAATCGAGGGCCGTTGTGATCATGATGCGAACCTTTTGTCAAAATGACTATCTGTTCCCGATTCCCTCTGTCCTCTAGATATTTACCAATCACTTCTTCACTTTGACCACCACAATAGATATGGGCAGTATCCAAAGAATTCCCACCGATTGCAATATAAGCATCCATATTTTTTTGAACAAGCTCATAGCTATCATGGTAAAAATAATCCGTACCCTTCATCAACCTCGAGACGGGCTTGGGACATCCTGCGATTTGTATATATTCCATCGTATACACCTCTATTCGCTAAGTTCTACTCTCTTATTTCCTCTTGCCGAATCTAAACAGGCATCAATAATTTTCATATTAAGAACTGCGTCTGTAGCATCAAACGGAAGTGGCTCTCCTTGAAGAACTGCCTTAGCAAAGGCATCTGCTTGCAAGGAATAGGCATTTAGAAACGGTACAGATATTTTATTCGTTTCACCGGATTTAATGATATAGAAATGACCACTTTCTTCGGTCGGCGTTACGTAGGCAGAAGGAACCTCGATGATTCCCTCAGACCCTAGCACCTCTAACGGATTACGGAATGCTGACCACATGGCGCAGTCGAATTGAAGCGAGACACCACCCTCAAATTCAATTAAGCCCGCAGCCATCATATCTACATCACCATGAACACTGGAGAACTGTGCTTGGACGGTAACGGCCTCTGGTTCTTTTCCTAACAGTAATCTCGCAGCAGTGATTGGATAGCAGCCCACATCGTAAAGAGCGCCGCCGCCCCATTCTTTTCGATATCGTACATTATTCAAGTCATTGGCATTATTGAACGTAAAGGCACTTCGAATTCCTCTAACTTCACCAATTTCTCCACGATCAATAATTTCTTTAATTTGGGTATACCTTGGATGATAACGGTACATAAAGGCTTCTGCTAATAGAACTCCTGCTTCCTTGGCAGCCCGTATCATTTGCTCAGCTTCTTCTGCATTTAATGCTAACGGTTTTTCGCATAAGACATGCTTACCGGCTTGGATTGCCTTGATTGTCCATTCATAATGTAAATGATTCGGTAGTGGTATATACACAGCATCGATGTCTGGATCCTGTAGTAATTGTTCATATGTACCGTATGCTTTTGGAATTTGAAATTGAACTGCCGATTCTTGTGCTTTCTCTAAGGTTCTGCTTGCAATACCTACTACTTCATTTAAATGTGATTGAAGAATACCTGGAATAACGGAATTAATTGCAATTTGAGAACTCCCTAAAACGCCCCATTTGAGCTTGCGATCAGACAATTGGCTCACTCCTTCATTAGTAGTATATTGTGATTATACTATTACTGTATTACAATTAAAATGATAGTATTTTGTCTGTGAATACAACAAAATTGTCATAGAGGTGAATCTACATGAGGCGTCAATTCCATATGATTACACGATCTGAACAAATGTATTTCATCTATCCTGAGTCTGTTGGTCATTACTTCTCTGAGCCTGATCACAATGTTCAGCGCTTGCCCAATCAAATGACTAGTTATAACATTCATGTTGTCGAATCGGGTTATGGTATGGTTAAGTTAAATGGTGTTGAGCATGTTCTCGGTCCGGGAGACGCTGTCTTGTACTACCCTCAACAAGAGCAATATTATTATTCCAGTAAAGATCATCCTTGGAATATTCGTTGGATTCATTTTTATGGAGATAAACTGAAGGATTATTTACTAAGCAATAACATTAAACCAGGTCAACTGTGGACTTTAAGACAAACCGAACTTTGGATCAAATTACACGACGAATTGATGCTAGAGGCAGAAACCAATCGGATGCTTAATGCAACAAAATTATCTGCTAGAACGTACGCGTTAGTTGTTCATTTTATTGAGCAAGCTATTCCTTTGACGGAGCGGAAGCAAGGGGGAACGAATACCAAGATATTGGATTTGCTTCCCGATATGCAATCTTCTGCTACCGAACCCTTTCTGCTCGAATATTGGTCAAGCAAAGTGGGTGTCAGCCCTCACTATTTCTGCAAGTTATTCAAACAGACCATGTCGATTACACCAATGGAGTTTATGACAAGATGTAGAATGCAACTCGCTAAGCAATGGCTGCTGGAGCGCCGTGATGACTCAATCGGTCAAATTGCCAATGAAGCGGGCTATCCCAGTGTCAGCTATTTCAATAAAAGGTTTATGGAATATGAGAAAATAACACCTTCAACTTATAGAGAGCTTTATGCGATGACGATAGAAATCTAATCAACCATAATCATAGAACATAGGAGGATTTATGTCCTGGAGTAAATTGAAGCAACAACTAGAGAGTTATCTGTGTCCGGCGTTGTATGGAAGGGTAGAATACCGTGCAACTAGTTACCGTTATGCACCTGATAAAGCAGGTCATTGTTACATTGCAGTAGATAACAAGAACATACTCAATATGAATGATAGAACGACCTTAATTAGATGGTATCAGTCGGAGCTAGAAATTAAGAATGATTCAGAAATCCAAATTCCTCTCACCAACGAAGAACTTGATGCGGTTAGAATAGCTAGCAAAGGGATGGTTCCGGAGGATCGGCTAAATGTAATTGCAAGAAGTAGAAAAATATCGGAATATGCAAAGGAGATTTTATCTGCACAGACGGCATTAACGAAATCAAATTTTATGGTCGTATCTAATATGTTTCTATCTACTTCAATAGATGATAGCCTAGAGAGCAATGATATCTTATTAAATATTCTAGCTTTGGTAGACAGAAGAGTTGGAAAAAGGCGTATTTTAAACATGTCCGAGAAGATGAAGTTAAAGCATCCAATTGTGCAGTATTTCTATGAATTGCGGCTGAGCACATTATGAAGAAAATTTGGAGGGTCAAAACTGATGACTATATATGAAAAGCTACATTCGGGCGAGATTTACCATTGTGCAGATAACGATCTAGTGTTAGAACAACTAGGGTACCTAGAGAAGCTATATGATTACAACGCGACGCGTCCATCGGAGCAAGCTAAGCGTGAACAATTGCTGAAGGAAATGTTCGCGGAGATCGGGGATGACTGTTATATTGAGGCACCCTTGCGTGCGAACTGGGGCGGCCAACATGTGCATTTCGGTAAAAATGTATACGCCAATTTCAATCTAACACTTGTGGATGACACTCATATTTATGTGGGTGATTATACGATGTTTGGTCCCAACGTCACAGTTGCGACCGCAGGGCATCCTATTCTTCCGGAGCTTCGTGAGGATGTAACACAATTTAATATACCTGTTCATATTGGTAGAAATGTATGGATTGGTGCCGGCGTTGTTATTCTACCAGGTATTACAATAGGGGATAATAGCGTTATTGGTGCGGGTAGTATTGTAACGAGGGATATTCCGACGAATGTCGTTGCAGTAGGCAATCCCTGTCGTGTACTACGTGAGATCAATGACCATGATAAAGAATATTATTTCAAGGATAGAAAAATTGATGCTAAGTAATGTATAGACATATGCAAAGAAAAAGGAGTAAACCCTTGGGTTCACTCCTTTTTCTTATTATGCCTTGTATCACATGATTATAATTTAAACCGCTTTACAAGGTCGTTCAACTGTTCCGCTAATTTGGATAGGTCATCAGAACTGCTTGCTAGCTCATCCATGGCACTACTTGCTTCTTCAGCTGAAGCAGAAGTCTCTTCTACGCCCGCAGCGGATTCCTCTGAAATAGCTGCGATTTCCTGAATTGACCCGCCCATTTCTTGGCTGTTCGCTGAAATGTCGGCCAAGCTAGCAGATACGATATGAATCCGATCGACCATTGCTGACACTGCGACACTAATCTGCTCGAAGGTTTCCTCCGTCGTACGGATTTGATGAGTACCTTCCTGTACTTCCATATAACCCACTTGAAGGGAGTCAGCCATGCGTGTAGACTCACTTTGAATCCGTCCAACGATTTCTGTAATATTCGTAACAGATGATGCGGATTGCTCCGCTAGTTTCCTTACTTGATCTGCGACGACAGCAAAACCTCTGCCATGTTCTCCTGCTCGAGCGGCTTCGATAGCAGCGTTTAAGGCAAGTAAGTTTGTTTGTGCGGCAATGTCCTGTATGACTGCCACGATTTCTGAGATCTGTTGTGCATGCTTGTCTAAACCATCAACATTACCAACGGCATCATGTACAATCTTATCGATAATGGCCATTTGTGCTGCCGAAGATTTCATCAATTCACGACCCTGATGGGTCATTTCAAGAACGGTGTTAGATGAATTCTGGATCTGTTCACCGTTCTCACTCATATCCATTACCTTAACGACAAAATTCTCCATTGTGGTAGAGAGAATTCCAATGTTTGTGGATTGGCTCTCTGTACCTTTTGCTAAATCCTCCATCGTAATGGCAATCTGACTAGTACCTGCTTTTACTTCACTTGCAGATTGTGTCAAGATGTCACTTTGCGAAGATACCGTCCCTGATAAGGTATGTATCTGGACTAATAATTGATGTGAATTCTGGCTCATTTCATTGGTTGCCATAACCAGTTGACCAATTTCATCCTTCAATGTGGTCTTGAGTGGTTCATGGCTAAGATCACCTTGCGCTATAAGCCCCATCCGATGCATGACAAGGCGAAGAGGTCTAGAAATTGAATTCGCAGTAAATAGGGCAATGATAATTCCCAACAATACAGAAGCTATACTTAGTGCAAGTACGATAAGTATCGTCCGTTTCCCTTCCGCAAAAAGATTCTTTTCTAATTCAATAATATGTTGTTCTCTATTCGTGGCAATCTCTTCGTATTTCATAACGAGTGCACCTACATTGTTGTCTGCAGTAATGATGTTGTTACGTGCTTGATCTATATTCCCTTTATCGTATTCCTTGATGCCTTGTTCAACAACAAAATCTTCCCATTCCTTCGTAATAGTGATGAGTTGGTTAAATTCCTCATTCTTATATATCGAATTCACGAATTCTTGGTTGGCTTGTACCTTTGCTGTAGCGGCATGAAATAGTTCTTTATAAAAGGTATTGCCCGATAATACATACGCACGGACTGCTCCCATTCGATCATACATGGATGCTACTAATTGCTCATCGGCAATGAGTAATGGTAACTCCTCGTTTAAAATACTATCGACCGTTTTGTTACCGTTGTTAAGAACTACTAGGCTGTTGATCGATAGAATAATAACTAACAATAAGACAGTAGAAAATCCAAGCATCATTTTTGCGCGTATACTCTTAAATGTAAACATCCTCTTTGAGCAACCCCTTTAGATTTATGAGATAACAACATGTTGATAGGAAACTTCTACCTTGGTCGAATTTTGTAGAATTTCATAATATTAAGTATACACTGCGATTCAATATACATGAATAGTAAACTAGTACTTTTGTATGAATATTTTCAAGAGGGGGTCTTAAGATTTAATGCAAAAAAGATCATTGACTTCGGGGATAGCCAGTGAAATACTAGAAAATGATGATACTATTTGTATCTGGTAATTTGGAGCATAAAAAGGGAGGTTTATGAATTGAGCCGTTCTACTCGCAAACATTTCATTTTCTTATTCGTCATTACATTTATGGTAACACAGTTAATTAGCTTGAATAACGCTACAGTACAAGCCGCTCCAACCGATAGCGGTGGTGTGGTAAATCAATCGGTGGTGACTAATAATCAACCAGGTCTTACCCCTATCATGGGTTGGTCAAGTTGGAATGCATTTAGAATTAATATCAGTGAACAACTTCTACATGAACAAGCGGACGCAATGGTGAGTAGTGGCATGAAAGATGCAGGCTATCAATTTGTGAATTTGGATGATGGATGGATTGGTGGAAGGGATACAACAGGCGTACCTCTTCCTAACCCGAAATTTCCAAGTGGTATGAAGTCTTTAGCAGACTATATTCATTCCAAAGGATTGAAGGCGGGTATTTATACCGATGCAGGTAGAAAAAGATGTGCTACGATTTATGATAATGATCCATATACAACGGTAGGTGACGGTAGTTATGACTATGGTCAACTTGATTTCGATACATACATCAAGACATGGGGATACAACTTTGTGAAAGTAGACTGGTGTGGCGGAGAAATCATGAAACTGGATCAAGAAACAGAATACAAGAAGATCAAGCAATATATTGAGAATACCGGCATACCTACGGTCTATGAGGTTTGTAGTTGGAAATTCCCTGGTGCATGGGTTGCCGATGTGGCATCACAGTGGAGAATCTCAGGAGATATTGCACCTACCTTTGCATCGATAACAAGCATTATTGACATCAATGCACAATGGGGTCAATACGCCAAACCGGGGCACTTCAATCATATGGATATGCTCCAGGTTGGAAATGGCATGACCTATGAAGAAGATAAATCTCACTTCAGTATGTGGGCTATTATGGCTTCACCTCTGGTTGCCGGAAATGACTTGCGTACGATGTCTGCACAGACGAAGGAAATCCTCACCAATCAAGAAGTGATTGCTGTGAATCAAGATCCAATGGGTATTCAAGGCACACGTATCGTGAAAGACGGGAACAAAGAAGTATGGGCGAAACCGTTAGATAATCGCTCTAGTGGTGCAGTGGCATTATTTAATCGGGGGAATGCAGCAACAAATATGACAGTGAACTGGAGTGACTTAGGGCTCACCGGATCGGCATCTGTACGCGATTTATGGGCCCATCAAGATAAAGGATCATTTAACGGTTCTTATACAGTAAATGTTCCCGCACATGGGATTGTAGTTCTGAAGATCAAGGGGAATACATCATTTGGGATAGAGAAATTTCAGTTTAACAAAAATTCAAAACAAAACCTTCCTATCACAATGGCAAGCGATGGGAAAGTATTCGTTGATATCAAGAAAGGCAACGACATCTTGGTAAATGGTCTAGATTACGTCATGGATGGGCAACGATTAATCCTCAAAAAGGAATATCTGAAATCACTAACTAACGGTCATATTGCCTTTACTTTGAACTATAGTGAAGGTTGGTCGCAAAAGATTAGTATTGAGGTTCTAGGTCAAGATGGCTTCGAATATTTAAGTGATTTACCTTGGGTAAAAGCGATTAGCGGTTGGGATGTTGTTAGGCGTGATAAGGGTGGACCTGAGGCGTATAACCTGACAATAAATAATGTCGTTTATCCAAAAGGGTTATGGACGAACTCCAATTCCGAGATTGTGTATAAACTCGACCAGAAATATCGTGAATTTAAAGCTTTTGTGGGGAATGACGACTTTCAACGACCGAACGGTAGTATCATTTATCAAGTATGGACAGATGGTACAAAGCGATATGATAGCGGTCTTATGAGGGGTTCTGAGAATATAACCAAGGAAATCTCCGTAGATATATCACAGAACAACGAGCTTAAATTGGTTGTGCTGGATGGAGGAGATAATAACTGGTTTGACCGTTCTATTTGGGCAGATGCCAAAGTAATGATCAAAGATGATAATACGACACTGCGTAGTATTCAAATAGATAACAAGGTAATTGAAGGGTTTGACAACAATAAATATGTATATGATGTTGAACTTCCTGCGGGTACGCTGGATATACCCACTGTGACAGCTGCGACATACCATGCATCTGCCATAACTGTGGTGTCAGCAGCGACAACACTTCCTGGAACGACAACCATTAAGGTCACGGCAGAAAATGGATCTAGCACACAACTGTATTCCATTAACTTTGGTGTGAAAAGCAACAACACGATAGGTCCTGTAACCACCTTATTAGGTGATAGTACAGTCCAATCAGGCCAGACATACCATGTGGTATTAGGCTTAGCGGGTGTGACTAACAATGTCTATGCAGAAGATATCACATTAAACTATGATGCCAATCTATTTGAGTTCGTATCAGCCCAATCAATTAAATCTGGAGTTAATCTGGTTGAGTCTAAACAAACTGCACCAGGTAAGATTCGACTGATTCTAGCGAGCGAAGGCCCAAGCGTGAGTCTGATTGGGGATACTCCCATGGTAGAGATGATCTTCACAGCTCAGAGTGTACAGCAATCCGCTGTGGGGAACATCGCAGTCGTAAATGCTGTGATTGCAGATAGTACGGGAATTGAGACAGAAGCGGGATTGAGTACGCTACAAGTTCAAATTCAAATCACTATCGGTATTCCAGGTGATATGAATAACGATGGCAAAGTATCCATTGGTGATTTGGCCTTTGCGGCAGCAAATTATGGTAAGAACGAGTCGAGTCCTGACTGGAATCAAGTGAAAATAGCAGATATGAACAAGGATAGAGTCATTGATATTATAGACCTTGCAGCGATTGCAACAAAGATTATCCAATAGTGCGATAACACACACATAAAGAGGGTTGGGAGTGGTATTCCCATCCCTCTCTTTTGCTTCATAACGAAGAGTATTCTATAATTATAGGCTAATACAAAAGGGGGGGAGAGAACATTTGCAATTTATTAAAAGCCAATTAGAAGGATATGGAATAAAAGAGCAGATGGTTACTTATCTATCCAATATCATCATGATTGTGGTGATTGCAGGGATTTGTATAGTAGCAAACTATATAACTAAAAAGATAGTTCTGAAGATTATTGTCCGAATGATAACCAACAATAAGTATACGTGGGATAAAGTTATTTTAGAGAAGAAGGTATTCCATAAACTGTCTCATATCGTTCCAGCTTTTATCATCTATCATTTCGGATCTGTATTTCCGGCCTATCAATATTGGATTGAAAAAGGTGCAGTAACGTATATGACCATTGTGAGTATATCGATTGTAAGCTCGCTACTTAATGCCTTTGATGATATTTATCGATCGTATGCTGTCTCGAAGGTTAAGCCTATCAAGGGTTATATTCAGGTTGTTAAGATCTTTATGTATATCATTGGGACAATTATCGTGATCTCTAATCTTATCGGTCAGAATCCAGCGATTCTTTTAAGTGGTCTTGGTGCATTATCGGCTGTATTCATGTTGGTCTTTAAGGATTCGATATTAGGTCTAGTGGCGGGTATTCAATTATCGTCCAACGATATGGTGCGCGTAGGTGATTGGATTGAGATGCCAAAGTACAATGCGGATGGTGACGTGTTAGATATTACGTTAAATACGGTCAAAGTCATGAATTTCGATAAAACGATCACAATGATTCCAAGCTATGCGCTAATATCAGATTCGTTTAAGAACTGGAGAGGGATGCAAGCATCCGGAGGTAGAAGAATTAAGCGTAGCATCCATATCGATACAAGTAGCATACAATTCTGTACGCAGGATATGATAGATGAATTTCAGAACATTCACTTACTCACGGACTATATCATGACGAGGATAAATGAAATTGGAGAATACAATAAGAACAGACATATCAACTTATCCAATAAAGTGAACGGAAGACAACTTACGAATATTGGGGTGTTCAGAGTATATATACAGCAATATTTGAAGCACCATCCCAAAATCCACAAAGACATGACACTTATCGTGAGACAACTAGCACCAGAAGCAACCGGACTACCGTTAGAAATCTATACTTTCACCAACGATACGGATTGGGCAGTATATGAATCAGTTCAATCGGATATATTTGATCATATTTTTGCAGTTGCACCTCAATTTGGGCTTCGGGCGTTCCAAAATCCAACCGGATATGATGTTAAGCATATTGCAGAACGACAAGCCGGTAGTGTGAGAGAAGAGGCTGTTTCTTACGTAGATTAGTTTATTGACATGGTACTGACGCCTATTTACCTTAATATAATTTGGCATCTAGTTCGATAATTGACGACAAACTCTATAGCGTTGGTGGAGATATTACTAATGAGTATCTTTATCATATCTATGTCCTAGAAGATAAAAACATATAGGGAATTAAAATTTCAAAAAAATTCCTTGCACATTAAATATCATGAAAAAGAGAAGAATAGTCGTAGTTTGGTTGCTTATTGCGCACCTAACTCGCCTCTTCTTCTTTTTTCTTTCTTGTTAGTAAGTATTCCGTCATTGCCCTGTCAATTAGTCAGTTTACTAAACTTTAACCGTTAATAATTATAGAATTAGATGTCATCTTATATTGTTAATATTATATTCCATACCTGTGTTAATTGCATTGTGCAATGTGCACAGCGACTACGCGCTTCTTTTAGTTTCACTGTACAATGACAGCTATACTACGGGAGACTATAATAATGATGTTAGGCAAGCTTAATCTGTGATGTTTTTTGCAAAGATATCACAGGTCAACAAGAATAACAGCTTACCTATTATTTACTCCTATATTTAGTCATCTCTATTCATCGAATTAATCGTTTTATATCCCTGACAACAAGCAGAAATTCTCTTTGACTTATGGCAAAGGAGGCGATCGCGCGGTTAACGTATGGTGCATGTCAACCGATGATTTATATGCGATCTCAGATAACGGATCGAGTACGCTAGTCTCTCTTAAGTCGACAGTTTTTCGGCCTTGTACTGGAAATCGGGAATGATGTGTTAATGGAGAACGACAGATATTATATCTAATGTCTGAAGAGTAAATAATGATTAAAGTGTAAGCGCCAACAACCCAAAGGGGGATTCATATGGATCAAGTATTTATGAAAATGTTGTGGAAAAAGGGAGACTGGGCTGCTTTCTTCGGATTGCTTGCCAACAATTTGACCAATCTGCTGACGATGATATCACTATTGATATTTGTAGTAGGCTTTCCAGAGGATATGGTTTACGGAAGAGTTGTACCTGCTTTTGGACTCGCTATCTTTATTGCAAGTATAGCTTACGGCTGGTTTGGATATCAACTTGCCAAAAAAACAGGGCGTTCAGATATTACCGCATTACCTTCGGGTCCAAGTGCGCCTTCAATATTTACGGTTACTTTTTTAGTATTGATTCCTGTATTTAGACAAACCAACGATGCAACGTTTGCCCTTCAAATCGGTCTGGTATGGTGTTTCTTCGAAGCTATGATCCTGGTCGCGGGTTCTTTCTTAGGTGATCTACTCAGAAAGGCAATTCCAAGAACTGTACTTCTATCCTGTTTGTCAGGACTTGGATTGCTTCTTCTAGCCATGAACCCAATGTTGCAATCTTTTGAAACACCGATTGTCTCTTTTGTTGTATTGGTGATCATCTTTATCAACTGGTTCGGTAAAACACCGATATTCAAGAGAGTTCCAACCGGATTTCTTTTACTGATTTCTGGAACGCTTCTAGCTTGGATATTTGGTTTACAGAATCCAGAGGCTATTACGACTGCACTCTCGACGCTTGGATTCAATCCACCTGAGGTGCACATTACAAGCTTGATTCAAGGTATTCCTCATGCACTGCCTTACTTGGCTTCTGCTATTCCTTTAGGGTTAGCCAACTATATTTTTGACCTTGAAAATATAGAAAGCGCTCATGCTGCCGGAGACCCTTACAATACTCGGAAAGTTATGATGACCAATGGTATTGCTTCTAGTATTGGTGCATTCACGGGTAATCCTTTCCCTGTTACGGTGTACATTGGTCATGCTGGATGGAAATCTATTGGCGCTGGACTCGGCTATACAGTTGCATCCGGTTTTGCAATGTTAATCATTTGTCTCTTTGGTATGGGGGCGCTACTTCTGTCTATTATACCTGTTGTAGCGATTGTACCGATTCTAGTCTATATCGGTGTAGTCACCGCTAATCAGGTTGTTCGTGAGACGCCTAAGAATGAAGTGCCCGTTATCTTTATCACCATGTTCCCATGGATTGCCAACTGGGCATTAACTCTTGCAAATAACATTTTTAATGCTGCTGGAACTACGGCTTCAAATGTGGGAATTGATCTGTTGTCAAGTAAAGGTGTTTATTATAATGGATTGATGCATCTGGGTAATGGAGCACCGCTTAGTAGCTTAATTTGGGGGTCGATAACGATCTTCTCCATCCTCAATAAGCCACTACGAGCTGCGGCGTTCGCTGTTATTGGGTCATTCATGTCATTATTTGGTATTATCCATGCGCCAGTAGTAGGTTTTGCACAAGAATCACTTATGCCGTTTGTATATGCTTATCTAATGGTTGCCGCATTGTTTATTTATAAGCATTTTTCGGATCTTCGAGATCCTGCAAACAAGATACAATCCGAGTAATTACGATTGTATTCAAAATGAAATACAATGTTTATGATCACAAGAATAAGGAGCCTATCCATGAGTAATTTAACAATGTCCGAAGAACTCATTTTAGTATCTGATCGAGGAGACTTAGCTGCCGTAGAACGTTTATTGTCCTGCGGTGCCGATATTGATCATAAGGATGCCCTTGGCCGTACTGCATTGATGGTTGCAACACAAAGAAATAATATCTTACTCGCTCAAAGGTTGATTGAATTCGGCAGTGATGTGAACGCGAGAGATTTGACCATGTTAACTCCATACTTATGTGCAGGAGCTAATGGATTCCATGAAATCTTATCCCTGACGCTTGCAGCAGGTGCGGATACCTCTAGTGTTAACCGTTTTGGTGGAACTACCTTGCTTCCTTCCAGTGAGAAAGGCTATATAAGAACCGTTCAGAAATGTTTGGAGGCAGGGGTTGCAGTAAACCATACTAATAATCTGGGTTGGTCGGCTTTGCTCGAGGCAGTAATACTTGGAAATGGCGGTCGTTTGTACTCTGATATCATCCAGTTGTTGGTTAATGCAGGGGCAGATGTCCATTTGCCGGATAATGACGGTAAAACTTCTCTACAACATGCTAAGGAGATGGACCAGCACAAGGTAATTCAAATCCTTAACAGGGAGAATATATCCGTTCATCCGATCGTGAAGAGAGCACTAGATCTCGCTAAAGAGGGAGAATTATTAGAAGCGATCCTCCATATGGATCAAGGACTTCAAGAGGACAGTCATAACGCAGACTTACATTACTATAAAGGTTACCTACTGGGAGAACTAGGCAAACATGAAGAGGCTCTCGAAGCCTATAGCAAAGGAATTTCGATCTGTTCAGATGATCTCGATTTTTATTTCTATACTGCGAACGCCTACCGAATGATGAAACGATCAGAAGAAGCCTTAGCTGAATATGATAAAGCGATTGATCGTGATCCTGGCGAAAGTTTCTATAGGTACCATAAATCGAATTACTTAAGAGAACTAGGAAGACACGAAGAAGCGGTTATAGTAATGGATCAGCTTTTGGCACAGCAACCTCATCGCTATGACTTCTCATTCCATAAGGCTAACAGCTTGAGGTCACTCGGTAAGCATCAAGAGGCTGTTGAAGCGATCGAGAACGCGATTACTCATGATCCAAGCAATCCTTTATATCATTATCACAAGGCACAATCCCTTGGTTTGCTAGGTAATTATGAGACAGCCATTCAAGAGATTGATATAGCGATTGGTTATAATCCAGCTAATGCGGATTTTTACTCCGAGAAGGAAAGATATTTACAAGGCCTTAGTCGCAAGAACGAAGAAGTGGAATGAAAAAATTATAATAATAATGTATTAGCCCATTAGGTAATCTGAAAAGCTCCCATCATAGTAGACAGTAGAAATAACAACAACTTCTACTACTACAATGAGGGAGCTTTTCTAATGTCTACTCACAGTGAACACAAGGATGTGTTCATCGAAATAGGTATAGAAAACATAATAGAGGAAGTAGGAGAATATACTATATTGCCCACGAAATGTTGACAGGAATGTGTCTACAATAGCTATAAGGAGTAGGATGGATGAAAAAATTCTTCGTATATTTCCTGTTAGGATTATTCTATGTGGTGTTGTTGATGCCAGAGGTCAATGCAATTGACCATAACCATCATTCTACATCCACTATAGAATCGAATGTTCTAACCAATCCAGATCATGAAGGAATAACTTCTGAGGGTTCTTCTAAGTGGATGACGGCAATTTATATCGCTTCGCTTGTTCTAGTTGTTTGTGTGAGTAGTTATATCATTGTCATAATCCATCGTAAGGGTTCTGCTCTTTCTAGCATGACAGGGATGGTCGCTGCTATGACCGTTGCTATGATGGGAGGACTTGTTGTGGGTACCGTAGTAGGGATTATGCTGATGACCATGTTCCTGTCGACGTTCATTGGCGTCGTTACTGGAGCTACCTTGGGCTATATATCTGGAATTAAACACAGCTTGGTCGCGACGATGGACGGATTGATGTCAGGTATCATGGGTGGAATGATGGGAGCCATGATGGGTGTGATGGTCGTTTCTGATCATCCTGTATACATCGTGTTGATGATGGATATAGTGTTTCTCATACTAATAGGCTTATTGCACCAACTATTGCATAATGATATTAAATCCTCTACGTATTAGCTATCCAACAAGGTATTCACCCATGATCTAAAACAACCTAAAGAATGGACACTTATTAAAGAGTGTCCATTCTTTTTTAGTTGTGGTTCAGTTAGGATCGATACCAGGCGCTATGTCTGATTCAATCTCTGGTTCGATCTCTGGCTCAATCTCTGGTACAGGTAGATCCATATTGAGATTTACAACCACTCGACGTTTTAGCCTGTTTTCCAGAATATTCTCAATGGTAGGTATAAATTGCTTGTCCAACATTTCCTCATATTTAATTAATAAAGTTAAGTGATACGTCCCAGATCCCCTTTGATATTCGAATGAAAAGTCTTTTAACTCAGCAGATGGGAATAAGGCGAGTTTCTCATTTACGGTTTGATTGATAATTTCTTCAGGTGTTTTTGTCGTAATTACTTCAACTTGTTGCTTCTCCACGACTTTGGGTAGAAGTTCCTCGAATCCATGTTCGGAATCTTGATCATTAATTTTCTGGATCATCATCACTTCAGCTTGAAGCTTTACTGGCTTAGCCAAACGGTATTCCAATGCATTCTCTAAATGTAGTATATCCTCTGGGAGGATCATCTTGGTGGTTGTGAATTTAGTCGAAATTGAATATGTATCATCTGTTTTAGAATAATTTACAGAACTGATTTCAGATTGGGGTGCAATAACAGAGAGACCCTCGACCAATGAATTTTGGATAGCCTTGGTTGTCTTAGCTGTATCGAATGACTTAAACATGAATCCGACTAGTGGAATCGAGACCACAATGAGAATGACAATAGGATAGATAACCTTACTTTCGTACAAATAGACGATAATCGATCTCAAACTCCGTTTAGGAGAGTGATCCTGTTGTAATAATGTAGGCGTTGTAAATCCAGCTAATTTGAAGACTAGGATTGCCATAATATTGATTGCAGCCATATTTGCTAAGAATAGTAGAAAGGCACCACCTGCCATACTGAACTCTTGCTTAGCAATACAAATCCCAACAACACACAGCGGTGGCATCAAGGCAGTTGCAATCGCAACACCAACCATATTTGCACCTCCGCGATAACAGATCGCATACGTCCCAGCGGCACCAGAAGCTAACGCAATAATGACATCAACCAAAGTAGGATTGGTCCTTGACAGGATTTCACTAGTGAGTTCAGAGACAGGTAGAAATAAAGTTAACAAGCATGATAAGGTGACAGCTAGAAACGCGCCAGTTAATTCGGCTTTAATGGTTACCTTTAGTAATGGATTGCTCTGTGTAGTGAGCGCTAATGCACCGCCCAATATTGGATTCATCAACGGAGCAATTAACATAGCACCGATAATGACTGCTGTACTATTGGAGAGTAATCCGTATGTAGCAACAGCGCAAGACAGGAGTACCATAATATAATAATATTCGTCAGGTGTTGCTTCGGCTTTAATCTTTTCTAAGATCATGATTCGCAGTTTGATTGGTAGCTTGTGTTTACTTCGTGTAGATTGATTGAGATGATTAGAATCTTCTTCTTGTTTCTCTAAAAATTTCCCCCAATGCATATCCTCAGTTATAGTATCTGGTTGTTCATGAGCTTTCTTCAAGAAGGATCACCTTTTCGGCTGTATTTTTCGGGTCTGGTGTAATGACGGCTTACTTTCTGCAGTTTAAATTATAACATAATGAAATACCCTAAACATTAGATAATGACTCTAATGCTCAGGGTATATTTAATGCACGATCTGGATGTATTTATGCCATTAGACGTTTGATACCTCCGATGAGAGGAATGATGGACTTAATGGTGCTGTATCCCATTCGCACAACCGGCCAAGTCCTTTGAATCATTCCCATGAAGCCCATTATACCACCAAAGCCTGTAGCACCTGTACTTGCGCCTGCACTTGCGCCTGCTGCAGCTCCTCCGCCCATATTTCCTAAGAATAATCCTAAGAGTGGAAGTAATCCAGATACAGTAGCCTTCTGTGAACGAGACGATGATTTTCTTTTTGATTTCCGATTCGATGGTTGTGTGGTGAGGACCAGCTGTTCCTTCTGAGTACCAGTTATCCATCCGACATACTTACGTCCATCATTCAACGTAACACACACAGGTCGCCCCTTTAGCTGTTTAGCACGCTTACGAACCTTGGCTGAATTTGCCATTCTCAGATCACCTCGCAGTTCTACTTCCTTTATATTACTCAGTACTCAACGGGATGCTTGTGCTGATGACCGTATAATAAAAATGTTATGTTTTATGCTCGGTTGACGTTGATAATGATTATCAACTATAATGCGATTGAAGATATATTTTACAGATGATGCGTATATTCTCTCCAGTGCTATGGGCAATTGGATGCATTGAATACAATTATTGGAGGTTATTTCATGTTAATTCAGACAAGAACGATTCATGTGGAAAAAGGGAATGTAGATCAGGTTGTGGAGAGATTTAGTGGGGAGAAGCCAGTAGATAAAATGAAAGGTCTTATTGATCGAACCGTCATGGTCAACAGAAGAAATAAAGAATATGAAGAGATTATTGTGATGATACGTTGGGAATCAGAAGAAGCGTGGAAGAATTGGGAGAAGAGTGACGTCCATATTCAAGGGCATCGGGACAATAGAGGGAAGACCCCACCCGAGTATGTCATCAGTACAACAGTGCATATGTATGACGTGAAAAACGTGAAGCAAGGTGAGTCATAATTAGATGTATTAATCTTATGAATTCTTGTGATTGAATTTCAAAAGATCGCTAGGGTGTGCTAAAATTCAGTGTGTGATGTCTTATATTGTGACATAATACTCAATAGTCACTCATTAATGAATTGGAGGCGTATACATTGCAACCGAATATACTGTTTATTACCGTAGATCAAATGCGATTTGATTGTCTTCATTATTTGAACCATCCTGTGATTCAAACGCCTAACTTAGATAATTTGGCTAGGAACGGTGTTACCTTTGGTAACGCCTATTCAGCAACACCGTCTTGTGTTCCAGCGAGAGCATCTATTATCACAGGAATGAGTCAGCGAAATCATGGACGTGTGGGTTATCAAGATAAAATACCATGGAATTATGAGCATACGATGCCAGGTGAATTTGCTAAGGCAGGATATCATACACAATGCGTTGGGAAAATGCACGTCTATCCGACACGGAATTTATGTGGATTCCATAATATTGAGTTGCATGATGGCTATATGCATTATAATCGTAATCGGTCAAACAATTCAGCACTAGAATGGTGGGATAACACCGACGATTATTTACCTTGGCTACGAGAAAGAGTTGGATATGATCAGGATATTATGGATCTTGGATTAGATTGTAATGCATCCGTTGTCGCTAGACCATGGCATTTAGAAGAGAAATACCATCCTACCAACTGGGCGGTAACCAAATCAATAGACTTCTTGAGAAGACGAGATCCTAGTAAGCCATTCTTCTTGTGGACTTCCTTTGTTCGTCCACATTCACCATTGGATCCTCCCCAAGCATTTTTTGATTTATATAAGGATATAGACTTGCCAGAGCCACCGATTGGGGATTGGGCGAAGACTGATGATCCAACTAGAAAAGGATTGAATCCTACGACCAATAGTGGGATTGTACACGATCGTATGCGAAAGGATGCCTTAGCAGCCTACTATGCATTAATTACACATATTGACCATCAAATTGGAAGACTTGTAAATTCTTTATTTGAATTTGGTGTGAACGATAATACCATTATACTATTTACTTCTGACCATGGTGATTTGATGGGGGATCATAATTTATATCAGAAGCGTCTTGCCTATGAAGGCAGTGCGAAGGTACCGTTTATATTGAGCGATCCAACAGGTAAAATGGATTTCAATAAAGGAACTATGGTCGATGAAGTCGTAGAAATGCGTGATATTATGCCTACTCTACTTGATGCTGCTAGTATTGAGATTCCTGATAGCGTAGATGGGTTTAGTCTCATACCACTAGCTAAGGGTGAGCAGACAATAGCGTGGCGAGAGTATATTCATGGGGAACATTCCTATGACGAATTATCCTATCATTATGTAACAGATGGAAAACGCAAATATATTTGGTATTCCCAGACAGGTGAAGAACAATTCTTTGATCTAGAGATAGATCCACAAGAAAAGAAGAATTTAGCCACCGTGGACACCTATAGTGATGAGATATCTATCTGGCGAAATCGCGTCATAGATGAATTGATAGATAGAGAAGAAGGTTATACGGATGGAGAACATTTGATTACAGGGCGTCCTGTGCTTGACGTGTTAAGTCATATATTATAATAACATTCTAATAATCTAGATGAAGATACACCGATTGTAGTTGGGATTAGATAATGTACTAATGAACTATTTCCATGATGTAATATACATTTATGGAAATGGTTTTTTTGATGCACTTTCAAGCTTTGTTAGAGGATTATAATATCTATTATATATGTAGGTGATATTGCATAGTAGTTCCAGTATAATGTGGGTTAGATAATTTATTAGTATAAGATTAGATAGGAGGGTAACCTTGAATAATTTCATTAAAAATGCTGCCGAAGTGAAACCTATGGAACGACAAATAGCGTTACAAGAAATGGAGTTTTATTCGTTTATTCATTTTTCTATGAATACGTTTACAGATCGAGAATGGGGAACGGGTGATGAAGATCCTATGCTATTTAACCCTACAGCCTTTGATCCGAATCAATGGGTGGAAGCATGTAAGGCAGCTGGGATGAAGGGACTTATTCTCACTTGTAAACATCATGATGGATTTTGTTTATGGCCTAGTAAATACACCGAGTATTCAATTAAGAATAGTTCGTGGAGTAATGGACATGGCGATATGGTGAAGGAAGTTGCTAAGGCTTGCCACGAAGGTGGAATAAAGTTCGGGATTTATGTATCACCTTGGGATCTGCATGAACCGAGCTACGGGGATTCCCCTGTGTATAACGAATTCTTTCGGAATCAATTGGAAGAACTGCTGACAGGTTACGGAGATATCTTCTGTGTCTGGTTCGATGGAGCCTGCGGTGAAGGATCTAATGGGAAACGGCAAGAATATGATTGGGATTCCTATTATGATCTGATTCGTGAATTACAACCGAATGCTGTTATTTCTGTCTGCGGTCCTGATATTCGTTGGTGTGGTAATGAAGCTGGCCAATGTCGGGAATCAGAATGGAGTGTTGTGCCAGCTTCGCTTAAATTAAATGAAAGAATTCAAGAGAAGTCCCAGCAAGTAGATGATGGAGAGTTCGCACAGAAATATGATTCAGTAGATCAAGATCTGGGCAGTAGAGATATTATTCGAGATGAACATGAATTGATCTGGTATCCAGCTGAAGTGAACACCTCGATTCGTCCAGGGTGGTTCTACCATGCTTCAGAGGATGATAGAGTTAAATCATTAGAGCAATTAGTCGATATATACTATAGGTCAGTCGGTGGGAACGCAACATTTCTGTTGAATCTACCACCAGATCGTCGTGGACTCATTCACGAGAATGATTGGAAGCGTCTACAGGAACTTGGAGATCGGATTAGACAGATTTCTAGTGTCGATATAGGGAAGAATGCTGTTGTTCAGGCCTCTCAATCAAGAGAAGGATGCGATCCTGAACATATATTAGATGGAGACAAGAATACCTATTGGGCTCCAGAAGAAGGTACGGAGTTTGCAGTAATTGAAGTTGATCTGTCAGAAGAGTCAACGTTTGATCATATCATGATGCAAGAGTATCGATATGGACAGCGAATTGAACGATACACGTTAGATTATAAAAAGGACGGCGAATGGATACCGTTAATACAAGGAACAGTTATCGGATACAAGAAGATCTGTCATTTCGATAGGGTCACATCACAGTACATTCGTTTGACGATAGAGGAGTCAAGATGGTGTCCACAATTATGTGCATTTGAAGTTTATTGTAGTTAAATAAGGACAATAGTTAATCAGCTATGAAAATATAAGGATATATAATCACATCTAGGAGGTATTTAGAAAATGTCGAAGTTTGAAGTTAAAGGAAATCATTTTGAATATGAAGGGGAACAAACCATCATATTATCAGGTGCAATACATTACTTCCGTGTGGTCCCCGAATATTGGCGTGATCGATTACTTAAATTAAAGGCTTGTGGATTCAATACAGTGGAGACGTATGTAGCTTGGAATGTGCACGAACCTATAGAGGGCCAATTTGATTTCTCAGGAATAGCCGATGTGGAAGGATTTATCCGACTTGCTGGTGAGTTGGGATTACATGTCATTGTAAGACCAAGCCCATTTATTTGTGCTGAATGGGAGTTCGGGGGACTACCTGCCTGGTTACTTGCTGAGGATAATATGCGGCTACGTTGTTATAACAGACATTATTTGGATAAAGTAGATGCTTATTTCGCAGAATTACTACCTCGTTTCAAGCCACTCTTATGCACAAATGGTGGCCCTATTATTGCTATGCAAGTTGAGAATGAGTATGGTAGCTATGGAAATGACAAGAAGTATCTTGAACATGTCCGGGACAATATGATTGGTCATGGTATGGATGTACTATTATTCACCTCGGATGGTTCGGCTGATCATATGTTGCAGGGGGGAAGTATTGATGGGGTACTAAGGACCTTAAACTTCGGTTCGCGTACAGTTCAGGAGTTCAGCAAACTTCGTGAATACCAACCTGAAGGACCATTGATGTGTATGGAGTTCTGGAATGGGTGGTTTGACCACTGGATGGAAGATCATATTACCCGGTCAGCAGTTGAAGTAGCTGAGGAATTGAATGAGATGCTGAAGCTAGGCGCATCCGTCAATTTCTATATGTTCCACGGTGGAACGAATTTTGGATTCTATAATGGTGCCAATCATATTCATCGTTATGAGCCAACCGTAAATAGTTATGATTACGATACACTCCTGAGTGAATCAGGAGATCCGACGGATAAATTCTATGCTGTTCGGGAAGTGCTAGGGCGTTACACTGATCTTCCAGAACTGGTACTACCAGCTCCAATTCCAAAGCGTGCATACGGTGAAGTTCAGATGACAGAATACAGCAACCTATTTGATCAATTGGGTCAACTGTCGATACCCGTTCAAAGACCTTGTCCTGATCCGATGGAGAAAGTAGGACAAGCCTATGGATTTATTCTGTATTCGACATATGTTACAGGACCTAGAAATCAAATGGATCTACATATTCAAGATGTCCGTGATCGTGCGCTGATATTTATTGATGGAAAATACATAGGCGTGTCTGAGCGTTGGAATCCGTCCTCATACATCGTCGACATTCCAGTTGGGGGAGCAAGGCTCGATATCTTAGTGGAGAACATGGGACGTATCAATTATGGCAACTTGATTCATGATCACAAAGGGATTACAGAAGGGGTCCGTCTTGGATATCAATTCCTGTATGATTGGACCATCCATCCGTTACCATTGAACTCTCTAGATGGATTATCATTCACAGCAGAGAATAAGCAACAGCAGAATGATCAACAACCTGCCTTCTATCGTGGAACATTTACAGTTGATGAACTGGCAGATACATTCATTCGATTCGATGGATGGATAAAGGGAAGTGCATTCTTGAATGGTTTCAATCTAGGAAGATACTGGGAGGTGGGACCTTCCCATACACTTTATATTCCTGCTCCGTTGCTTCGTTCAGGGGAGAATGAGTTGATCCTATTCGAATTGCATGGTACAAGCACTTCCGTAGTCACATTGACAGATAAAGCCGATTTAGGATAAAGAGTAGGAGATCCCAAATATTATGCAACAGATGACGTAACGCATAAGCAGACCACACCGAATGAACAGAGTGAGATCTGGACTGGCCCACACAGCACTATGTATCCAAGCAGCACAGCTTCATGTTCAAATGGGTGAATATATTGAAGAATTAGCGGTTCATACGGGATTGACCGGAGAGCCTATCATGCGTCATCTAGAATATATGTATCCAGATATGGGGTATAAGGAAGTTGTAGCACCACTTGGTCGTCTTCCTTGGTATCGTATATCAGACTCAAGCATGAATGAACACAGTTAGTTAAACGTAGTTGAATCCATCTACTTTCTTGTCCTAATTCGTTGTCCTCGGCATAAACATGTAGTAAAGAGGATGGTGACGAATATGGACAAGAAAGTTAAACGCTACTATCAACTGAAGAAAAGACAGAAAGAAATTGAACTAGAGTTGATAGAACTACGTAGCGAGATTATGAATCATTGTGCAGAACTTAATGTTACGGATCTTGAGTTCGGAAGTTATGCCGTGAAAATAGTTCATCAGGAACGCAAGGAATATAACGATAAGAAGCTTTACGATTCATTGCCTGATCCAGAGGTGTGGCGTATGCTCTCTAAACCAGATTCTTCTAAGATAGCTGGATTAATTCATCTGAATGTCATCTCGGAAGATAGAATAAAGGATACATTTACGGTTAAGCATATAACGCAACTTCAAGTGAATAAGAAATGACTCATAGATATGGACTTACTTTGGTAATACGGACTACCGCAAAGGTATAGTTCGTATTTTTTTAATGCAGTTAGGATAGAGAACAAATAGGCTCACAGCACACGTAATAGATAAGTGGTATAATATGTTATGTGTTGCGACTATACATGATGAAATGTGACATAATCCAACAGAAGAAGTGATGATGAAGTGAATCGTTTAGGAACAAATATCAAGCTAAGAGCTGATTTTTTATTAAATAAATATTTCACTGGTGAGTCGATAGATTATAAACAGATTATTGGTATTATTATTCCAATCTTTGTCGATCAAGGATTTCTAATTATGATGGCATTGTTAAATACGGCGATGATCAGTTCATCGGGTGTTGCTGCAGTAAGTGCAGTGAGCATGGTGGACTCGTTAAATATATTTCTGATTAATGTATTTGTGGCGATAGCGACAGGTGGAACGGTCATTGTGGCACAATACAAAGGTAGTGGGAATCAACAGATGGTGTCAAAAGCGGCTTCCCAAGCCATAGTAGCTGTGGTCATTACATCCTTATTTATTAGTGCTACAGTGATCCTATTCCATACACCAACCTTGAATTTATTATTCGGTAATGCGGATGCTGAGGTATTTGAATATGCCAGAATTTATTTGATAGGTAGTTGCATTTCTTACCCATTCGTTGCAACATTCCAAGCTATAAATGGTGTACTTCGTGGTGTTTCAGAGACCAAAGCATGCTTAGGACTCTCATTAATCATGAATATGACATTCTTAATTTTAAATATTGTGTTAATCTCCGTTTTTGATATGGGCGTTGTGGGGTTAGTTATCTCTATGATTCTGGCGAGAGTGCTGGGCATGGTTAGTTCTTTAATCTATTTATTGAGATATAATCAAACGCTTCGATTTAAGATTGCAAATGCATTGAAACTGGATTACTCGATTCTAAAAAAGGTCTTATACATCGGTGTGCCATTCGCAGCAGAGCAGATGTTCTTCAACGGTGGGAAACTTTTGACGCAGACATTTATTGTTCAATTAGGAACGTTAGCTATGACGGTTAATGCGATCAGTGGGTCGATTTCTTTGCTCTTCCAAATTGGTGGAAATGCATTAAGTATTTCTATTGTTACCGTTGTTGGACAGTGTATTGGACGAAGAAATATTCATGATGCAAGAAAGTTCATTAAATCTTTCATTGGACTTTCAACGGGCTTCTTCGTACTTGCCTCATTGCTTCTTATTCCTTTGTTCCCTCTAATCGTAGGGATTTTCTCTCCTCCAGCGGATATTATTCCTTCGATATTCGCATTAACATTATTAATTGCCATTGCCCAACCTTTTTTATGGTCTTTCAGTTTTATCTTGCCTTCCGCTCTACGTGCAGCGGGTGATTCTAAATTCACATCGATCTCATCCTTGCTCACCATGTGGCTTTTTCGTGTGATATTGGGGTATGTGTTAGGAATTACGCTTGGATTCGGTCTGATGGGTGTCTGGATAGCTATGGTTTCCGAATGGGCTATTCGAGGATTAATCTTCGGATGGCGATTCAGAGGTGATAAGTGGTATGCGCATAAGTTAATTTAAAGGAAATAAGAGTATTCATAATCTTGCCACATCTACATTGATGAAGTATTCTTCCGTTGGAATGGGAATAAACTTTGTTAGATGTGGCTTTTTGTTGTAAACAAATGTCTTGACAATGTGTATTGATAACCAATATCATTGTAACGAGAATGAAAATCGTTATCAATGTGATTTAAATCATTGCAAACCTACACGATTTTTATATCCATACATAAACGGAGGGATACATTTTGAAAAGAATTTGTTTGTCTATACTTATTGCGGTAATTGCCGTAATGACTGGGTGTTCGTCGAATACAGTTAGTAATGAACCGAAGAAGGAAGTCGCTTCCACTGTGGATAATAAGGTAGTCACTGATACGTCCAATGAATCTACCGAAGTATATAGTTTATCTAATGATGGAATAGATGCAATAACATTTACAGAAGCGTCAAGTCAATTTCCAGCAGATGTGGCAGAGCGTGTTGTTACGACATCGGTACCTTTGACTGAAATGCTTCATGTATTGGGAGTTACTCCTGTGGGTGTTCCTACATCCAAGAATCCTATTCCTGCAGCATTCGATGCAGTTGAGCGTATTGGTTCACCAATGGCCCCAGATCTAGAGATTGTGACAAAGCTTACGCCGGATTTACTTCTTGGTGCAGAATCTTTACGAAGCACATTAGATAAGAACCTAGAAGGAATTGAATTGAATAAGGCTTATCTCAAAACAGATTCCTTCGAAGATCTGAAGCTAAGTTTCAAAGTGTTAGGAACTTATTTTGATAAAAAGGATGAGATGAATAAGGTTCTAGGCTCGATACTAGATAAAGAAAATGAATTGTTGAAAATAGCTGAAGGTAAGAAACTACCAACTGTGATGCTAATGATCGGAACCTCAGATTCGTTCATGGTGATGAGTGAGAAGTCTTATCTGGGCAGTCTGGTGAAGAAGCTTGGTGCAGATAACATTGCAACATCGCAATTGAAGGTGACGGATACTTACTCTGCTATCAATATGGAGAATGTTGTAGTTGCCGATCCGGATATTATTCTTGTGTTGGCTTCGGGGGATCATGGGGCATCGGAAGATATGTTCAAGAAAGAAGTAGAGAGTAATGATACTTGGACGAAGCTTTCTGCTTATAAGAAAGATGAGATCCATATTCTGGATTACAGTATCTTCGGTGTGACATCCATAAGCAATGTAGAACAAGCATTAACGCAAGTGGCTAAATATTTCTATGAATAGATAAGAGGAGATAGCAGGTGATAAGTACAACTAGAAGTCGGTCGATCGTTATTGTGACATTTATCTTGATGATTGTCGTAGCAATCATCGCTATAGGACTAGGTAGTGTATCTGTTTCGGTACCAGACATACTAAGAACACTCTTTCTTACATCATCGGAATCCGTAAATAATACGATCATTTGGGATATACGATTACCACGCGTCCTACTAGCGATGATCATTGGTGCGAACATTGCGATCTCAGGGGCCTTGCTACAGGCTGTAATGGGTAACCCATTAGCAGATCCTGGTCTGACGGGGGTTACTAGTGGTGCTGCTGCTTTTGTTCTTTTGATCATGCTCGCTATGCCAGAATACACACAGTTCATTCCGATTGCGGCTTTTGTTGGAGGCTTACTTGCTGCAACGATTGTGTACGCACTTTCATGGAGGCGTAGTGGGATATCGCCGATCACCATTATTTTATCAGGTGTTGCTGTCAATGCCTTATGTGGTGGAGTAATCGGTTTTCTCTCCATTATGTATAGTGATCGTCTTCCTTCGGCTGTTCAATGGTTGAACGGAAGCCTAGCGGCAAAGGGAAATAATGCTCTGTTTATGGTATTACCTTATGCCTTGATAGGTTGGATATTATCTATCTTCGCGATTCGTAAAGCAAATATTATTCGGCTTGGAGATCAGGTTGCATCTAACCTTGGCGAGAATGTGAACCAAATTCGTATTGTCCTATCCCTGTTAGCTGTATTTTTGGCTGCGATCTCTGTAGCTGCTATTGGAATGATTGGTTTTGTCGGTCTTATTGTCCCGCATATGGCTAGATTATTAGTAGGTTCAGACTATAAATATTTATTGCCAATGAGCATGGCACTGGGCGCACTTATTTTATTGATTGCCGATACGGGTGGTCGTACATTATTCTCGCCATTAGACATACCTGCTGGGATACTGATGGCTGTCGTGGGTGCACCGTATTTTCTATATCTAATGAGAAGGAGGATGTTCTAATATGTTTACTGTTGACTCTATATCGATTCGGTATGAACAGAAAAGTATCATTAACAACTTCTCATTTGCAGTCAATGAAGGTGAGATCATGTCCATCATAGGACCGAATGGATCTGGGAAATCTACGATACTTAAAGCCATTTCACGTCTTATTCCTTATCACAAGGGTGATGTTATGCTTGAAGGAATGAATCTGAAATCAATGAGTTCCAGACAAATTGCGCGCAAGATGTGCATGCTTAGTCAGAAGAACCAAGCACCTAGCGATATGACTGTAGTTGATTTAGTCTCATATGGCAGATATCCACATAAGAAGTGGTTCGAGAAATTAAACCAAGATGATATGGAAATCGTTCACTGGTCACTCGAGAAAACACATTTAACACCGTATAAGGATCGAACCGTGGCTTCTTTATCGGGAGGAGAATCACAGCGTGCATGGATAGCAATGGCCCTTGCCCAGCGTCCAAAGATTATGTTGCTTGATGAGCCGACGACGTACTTGGATATATCCCACCAGCATGAAGTACTTGAACTTATCCGTGAGCTCAATGAAGAAATGGGTATGACGATCGTCATGGTGTTACATGATCTGAATCAAGCCTCACGTTATAGCGATAGTATTGTTGTAGTACAAGATGGAGTTAACGCTATGTCCGGGACCCCAAAAGAAGTCATGACAGAGCATATGATTCGTAATATTTACCGCATGGATGCTGAAGTTCAATATGTGCCTACGGAGAGAAAACCACGTATCCATTTACTAAGTACCGCGAGATAATCAGAATAACAATACAATAATGATATGGAGGGTTTAATATGAAAAAGGAAGTTGATGTAGAAAAGTTCAAGAAATCTTATTTAGAGTTTGTAGCCAATCGCAAAAATGCTATTTTAGGGCTAATGGATGATGAGGGTAAACCTTTCATTAGTTATGCACCGTTTGTGAAGCAAGATGGTAAGTTCTATATTTACATTAGTCAGATTGCAGATCATTACCGGTATATGGAGAACAATGACTTTGTAGATGTGTTACTTATTGGAGATGAGTCTACAACGGCGAATAAATTCGCTACGGAAAGAGTACGTTGGAGCTGTACTTCAATCAATTTGGGTAATGAAGGTAATGAGGAGATCTTTGAATTGTTTAATACAGACCATAGCGTTAAAATGATGGATTTATTACGTGGTTTAGATTTCTCTATCTTTGAATTGACCCCGACACAAGGTCGTTATGTTGTTGGATTCGGTATGGCGTTCGATCTAGACTTGGATGCTAATGTGTTCACTCATGTTGTTGTGGATAAGAAAAAAGAAGTTGCGAATAAATAAAAATCATCACATGTTGTGATTGTTATAGGAGGTACGTGTAGATGTCAATGTCAGCAGTGTTGCCGATATGGCAAGCGGCTCGAGAGCGTTTTCTTAAATTGGTAAAAGCCTTGCCGGAACAAGATTTACAATTGCAAACAGGTAATTCAAGCGTGGAATCATTGATTCGTCATAATGCGGAAGTGGAGTATATGTTCGCAGAATGGTTCTTTGGTAAAAAAATGCCGGATGAGGTCAAAGCTGCGATGAGTGGAGATGCGGATGAAAGTAAGGTATCTCCTGTTCAGTTAGAAGAACTGGTGCAACTACTTGAGGCATCCAATACTAACCTAATTGAAGCGATGCAGAGTCTTTCTGATGATGCATGGTATGAATCCGTAGAATCATCTTTTGGAACATCAACACCGCTCGAAGCTATAGGTAGATTAATCTATCACACAGGTATTCATGCAGGACAAATATCATTTATACAGAAGAGTGGACGCAGCCAATAAGGCTGCGTTTTTGTGTGTGGATGACATTATCTATCAAGATAATTAATCGACAATGTAGTATAATATCGAGATAAGAATGGTTAATGGGATTGAAAGGATGAATTAAGAAGCAATGACAAATACAATTGATGGCGTATTTCTTTATCTAGGGAAAGAGCACTATCTTCATGAATTAATAGACACGACAGATATAGAAGAGTCTGAGCTTCACAAAAAACTAAAGAAATTCTATTTCTCAAGTTGTAAAGAAATCGTAGCGCAACGAATAAAGATTTATCAACAGCAATTACGTGTGAAACCTAAGAGCTTTGAAATTGTAGAATCGATAACTAAATGGGGCAGCTGTAATTCAGATAAGAAGTTAACCTTCAATTATCGTCTTGCAATGGCACCATTGGATGTGATAGATTATGTCATCATTCATGAACTTTGTCATCTCCTACATATGAATCATGATCGATCATTCTGGCGACGGCTTGGGAGTGTTATGCCAGATTATAAAGAGAAGGAAGCGTTCCTATCAAGGTACGGACATCTAATGACACTATAGGTAGTAAAAGGAGATAAATGAATGGTTACAATTAGAGTGAAACAATTTGATCAAGAAATGCAGACGATATTAAGTGAACTGTCCTCTGGATATCATGCAGGAGAACTAAGTAAGAAGCACGCGTCAGATATACCTGAAGATATATATATTATTGAAGATAATGATTTGATGATCGGTTATGGCGTGATCTGGGAGTACAAGACGGGGAAAGAGCTTATTCATAAGGCAGAAGAGGATTATTTCCGTGAAGATGAGCGATACCTTGAAAAGGATTTCTATATTGATATTAAGAATAAAAAGGATTTTATTTTTATTGAGGCGCTAGATGTACTCAAAGAATTTGAACGAAAGGGTTATGGAGCAAGCCTGATGGATTGGATTAAGTTGAAGTATCCTAACAAGAAAATGTACGTATATACGTTAGATAAATCACGCAACTTTTGGTATAAACAGGGTTTTGAAGTTGTAGGGAATACGATGTGGATGACATATCAATAGAGAAGAGGGTAATACTACCATACCTTTTTCCTATATAGATCGACATAAAGTGACAAGATCCATTGACGAGAGCTTAGGAATAAGCTAATGTTTAATAGACGAATATATTCATAGATTATAGATCGTAATATATGAGAAGTGGGGTATAATGCCCTGCTTCTTTTTATTTGGAGGGATTAAATGATTAAGATCATGGCTGATTCAACGTGTGACTTGACGGAAGAAATGATTGAGAAATATAACATCGCTATCGCGCCATTAATGATAAGAATGAATGAATTAGATTATAAAGATAAAATCGATATATCAGCAGATGAGTTTTTTGCAATGTTACCTAATCTTAATGAACCGCCTCTAACTTCTATGCCAAGTCCAACGGAATATCTGAAAATCATAAGTGAAGCTATCGACGAAGGGCACACTTCAATACTCTGTATTTGTATGTCAAGTGGGACAAGTGGATCTTATCAATCGGCTGTCATTGCCAAAGAAACTTTTTATGATGAGAATCCAGATTCATCTATAGAAATTCACGTGGTCGATTCTAAATCTATGAGCCATGGAAGTGGTTGGTTGATTATCAAATCTGCTATTTTAAGAGAAAAAGGATTTAGTTTTGAGGAGCTAGTTCAATTTAATGAAACCTATAAAACCAATGTGAAGCACTTTCTGTGCGTAGACGATCTTGGTCATTTAATCAAAAGTGGAAGACTTACCAATGCTAGTGCGTTAATTGGTAGAATTCTAAGAATAAAGCCGATCATGTCTATGAGAAATGGAAAAGGGGCTATTGTAGCTAAAGAAAGAGGATTAAAGGGTGTGCTAGACCACTACGTGAAACAGTTCATCCAACGAAATGACGCGGAAATCTCCGATTTCATTATTATTGGCTACACCTCGGACAGAACGATAGCAGAGAAGTTGATGGATAAAATTGTAGCGGAGACGACTTTCACTGGTCCTATATTCATTATGCAAATGGGAGTAGCTGTGGGTACGCATGTGGGATTAGGTGCCGTATCGATGTTTTTTATAGAGAAGAAACATATGCGAGATGGATTGTTGATCAATGAAATGATAAATAAAATTAAAAACAGATAATGAAAATGACCCCTTTTGAAATAGAAGGGGTTATTTTTTATGAATCAATAATGATTAAATTTTCCAAATAGACTAAATGCTTGCACTTCATATGTATAATAATTTACAGATGTAAACGGTTTCATAGGATAAATTTATCTATTGATTTTGAGGGAAAAAATGGACTTTTAGACAATCTCAAGATTTACAATTGGTTATACACAGCATGTCGGTTTCTATCTTATCACGTGACAATACAATGTAAGGGTGTTCATTAGGGCAAGAAGTGGCTTCGTGATTATAGAATTTCAGCGCTTAATTGGAGCCTTCTAACCCTTGGTTTATAAGAGAAATGTATCCCTTCAGGCATGTTGACTATTGATCTGAACAAGTCATATTATCAGGTATACAACAAGAATATATACACAAATATGTATCTTGTAATTAATCATTTAAAGGGGGATATACAATTGAAAAGATCGTCGGTAGTTCTATTAAGTATGATGTTAGTATTCACAATGTTTATTGCAGCATGTGGCAACAGTGAAGTGAAGAATGCCCCGAAAGAAACACCTAGTACAGATACACCTAAAACAGAGGAAGCTAAAAAGGATGTATCATTACGTGTGTTCTCCACATTTGGAGGAACAGATGCAGCACGTGAATCATTCCAAGCGGCTTTGGATGAGTTTGCGAAGAATAACCCTAACGTAAAGATCGAGAATGATACCATGTCAGCAAATGATGACGGTTTCAGAACAAAAGTGAACACAGATATGACAACGGGTAATGAGCCTGACTTATTGTTCTACTTCGTTGGTGCAGATGCTCAAGGTTTTGTAGATGCAGGTAAAGTTGTCCCTATGAATGAGATCCTTGATGGAGATGCTGAATGGAAGAAAGGCTTTAGTCCAAGCGCTCTAGAGAATACAAGACAAGCAGATGGTAACATCTATGCTATCCCATTAACTGGATTCTACGAAGGGTTGTTTGTGAATAAGCAATTGTTCACTGATAACAACGTTGAACTTCCGACAGACTGGGACAAAATGAAGAAGGCAGTGGAGACATTTGCTGCAAAAGGAATTATTCCATTAGCTGCTCCATTTGATCAATCACACTATGTAGTAGAGCACTTCATCCTATCTGCAGCTGGCCCTGAAAGCCAAAGTAAAGGTTTAGCTGGTGAAATTGATCCTAACTGGGAAAAAGGATATGCAGCGATGAAGGAGCTTTATGACCTTGGTGCATTCCCTAAAGATGCAGCAACCATCGATCTTGGGATGGCTTCTAACTATTATGGTGAAGGTAAAGCTGCAATGATTCTTGAAGGTTCATGGGCATTCGGTGGATTCACTGACCAAGGCGTGAAAGATAATACGACAGTTATTCCTTTCCCAGTTGTTCCTGGTGGTGTGGGTAGCGGTAAAGATATCATTGGTGGATTCGGTTCTGGATTCTACTTGTCGAAGTCAACTTACGACAATGCTGATAAGAAAGATGCTGCAATCGAATTGTTAAAGCATATGACTTCAAAAGACGTAATCCAAAAAATTGCTACTGCTAATGGTGGTACACCTGCAGCTAACGTTGAAATTAGTGGGTTAGCACAAGCTTCAGTTGATGGTTTTGCAATGGCTGCCAATTCAACATCCATTAACAATCCAGTAGACAGTAAGATTTCTCCAGAAACATTCTCAAACCTTCGTGCTGGTGTTCAACAGGTGGTAACGGGTAAGAAGTCACCGGCTGATGTATTAAAAGAAGCAAAGGCAACTGAGGATGCAAATAAGAAGTAAGTATCTTATTAAATAATCTGTAATCATATAGGATGAACGCCGCCAATCTTGTATAGGCGGCGTAATCTTTTAAACAACAATGGAAGAAAATAAACATCAAAGGTGATAAATATGAAGGGTGATAAAAAGTATATTTTGATGTTTTTGTTCCCTATGGCAGCATTCATGTCCGTCTTCTTATATTATCCGTTCTTTAAAAGTTTATATCTTAGCTTTTATCGAACTAGAGGCTTCTTCGACAAGAAATTTGTTGGATGGGATAATTATGAACGTTTAATATCGGATAAGCTGCTGGGAGCTGCAACATTACACACATTAGAAATCATGTTATATGTTATTGTCTTTCAGGTTGGAATTGCCTTATTACTGGCTGTAATGGTTGATAATATTTCGAAGTTCCAAGGATTCTTTCGTACGGTATTCTTCTTTCCTGTCGTGATTTCAGGAACAGCCATTTCATTAATGTTTGTACTATTTTATAATTATAACTTTGGTCTATTAAACACTGTTCTAGCTAACTTCGGATTAGAGAAGGTTCTTTGGTTAAGTGAGAGTAATGCATTGAAGGCAGTTGCCGTTCCTACCGTGTGGCACTATGTCGGGTTTTATTTCGTCTTATTCTTAACCGCTATGGCCAAAATTCCAGCTGATTATTATGAAGCGGCGAAGCTAGAGGGGATTACAGGTTTTAAGAAAACAACTAAATTGACGATTCCTTTAATTATGAATGATATTAAAGTTGTTATTACATTGGCGATCACGGGAACGATGAAAGTGTTTGAATTTGTATGGGTCGTTTCAAGAGGTCAGAATGGCACAGAAGTATTAGGAACCTATATGTATAAAAAAGCGATGGTCGATCAGAACTTTGGTTATGGATCAACAATTGCAATATATATGGTCGTTGTTGGAGTACTATTAGCTTTACTTGCTAACCGTTTGTTAAAGAGCGATGAAATCACATACTAAGCAATTATTAGGGGTGTAATTGATGCAACCAGCCATTAACAAGGAACATAACACACGGCGAGTTAAATTGACGAGCCGATTTAATTTAGGAACCACCCTCATGTATGTTGTGCTGACTCTATGGTCCCTAACGACAATTTATCCATTATTCTGGATTGTGAACAACTCATTTAAGATTTCAAGAGATGTTATGAACAAGTCGTTTGCCATAGCTTTGGACCCGGTGTTTGTGAACTATACAACTGCATTTGACCGAATTAATATTGGAAAGAGTTATATGAACAGTCTGATCATGTCAGGTGGTACGGTATTGTTCGTACTACTCTTTGGTGGGTTAGCCGCGTATGTGTTGTCAAGGTTCACCTTCAAAGCAAAACGAGGTTTATACTCGCTACTATATGCGACACTACTGATCCCTGCTTTCGCAACCGTCGTTCCCGTATACGAAATCCTTATTAAATCTAGTTTAGTGAATACGTATTGGGGATTGATTTTACCACAAACCGCAGGTAACTTAACTTTTGCAACGTTAGTTATTGCAGGATATATGACTACCATCGCTAAAGAGCTGGAAGAAGCGGCTTTCATTGATGGATGTAACAGATGGCAAATGTTTACGAAGATATTTTTTCCAGTATCTAGACCTGCATTTGCATCGGTGAGTATCTTTGTATTCTTGTGGTCATACAATGATTTGTTCTCTGCATTAATTTTTGTTAATAAAGAGAATGTTCGTCCTATTGTTGCTTTGTTGAACGAGATCAGTTCGCAATATGGAACGGACTTTGGACTTATGGCAACTGCCGTTGCACTTACTGTCATTCCTGTATTAATCATTTATTTATTCATATCTAAATTTATTGAAAAGGGATTGACTGAAGGAGCAGTAAAAGGGTAAGAAAAGTCCATATTAAATCTAGAAACGAGTGTCCCACGAACCATGAATATGGCCTGGGTCACTCTTTTTGTGTTTCATAATATTATTAAAATTTTAAATGCTAGCTATTTTGTTGGAAAATATCTAATATGAGGATTGGTTAACTTTTGAAATCATAAGATATACATCTTGGGAGGATACATAATGATTCAAGTAACAGAAGAGAGAAATAAACAATTAAAGTACACGGGGATAACGGAAAATGATCTAACTTATTTGAGTCAGCAGAAGGAATTTTTCAAAGCGATTACAAACATTGTTGTTGATCGTCTCTATGATCACATTGAAGAGCAACCGGAACTGGTTAGAATTATTAATGATAACAGTACATTGGAGCGATTGAAGGAAACGCAACGGTGGTACTTCATGACCATGGTAGAAGGTAAGATTGATATGGAATTTATAGATAGAAGATTACATATTGGTAGAATACACTCTAGAATTGGATTGACAACAGATTGGTACCTAGGAACGTATATGACTTATTTGGATATGGCTGTACAGTGTTTACAGCAGGTTGCTCCAGAGGAGTGGATGAATATTACACTATGTCTATCCAAAATGTTTAACTTTGACTCTCAGCTAGTGTTAGAAGCATATGAGCATGATGAGAAACAGAAAGTTCAAGTGATGTCTGACGAAAAAAAAGAGACGCTTATTAAAATTAATCAAGTGGTTCAAGATCTAGCTACGATGATGGTGCAATTAAGTAGAAATAGTCAGTCGATCGCAGATACTGCGACTAATACAGCAGAACTACAAGAGCAAGCTAATACTAAAGTGGATTTGCTTCAATCGAAGATTGGTGAAATATCTGTCGTTGGAACGTTATTGCAACAAGTATCTAGTCAAACGCATTTGCTAGGCTTGAATGCAGCGATAGAAGCAGCACATGCCGGTGAATTTGGTAGAGGGTTCGGTGTCGTGGCGAACGAAATTCGAAAGCTAGCTACACATTCTAAAGAATCCGTCGGTGATATCAAAAAGAAACTGAATGAAATAACCACTGTGCTTCAAGAAGTGATGGAGGATTCAGTGAAAACCAATCAACTGGCAAGAGAACAAGCGGCAAGCTCACAAGAATTAAGCGCATTTGTGAATATGATAGAATCGGTTACTAAAGATTTAGAACAGATAGAGCATTAATATTTTTATATATAAGAAAATACAACAGGCTAAGGATCGGTTATCGATCTTTAGCCTGTTGTTTATTTAGGATAGTAAGTAGAAATCTATCTCATCGAAATTATGTCTACTTAGATACAGAAGTGAACCATTCGTTTACTTCTTTCGTAATCTGATCTCCACCATTGGCTTTCCAGTTGGCCAAGAATTGGTCGAATGCATCTACAGGAAGTTGACCGTAGATGATTTTATTGAAAGTCTCCATCTCAGATTGACGTAGAAGATTCCATTTCGAGATCATCGTAGGTGTTGCAGCACCTGTGAAATAGTTCTGTTTACGAACGTCAATTTGAGACATAACGACTTTAGCAGCATACCAGTTCTCAGGTTTGCGGAATTCTGCCAGTTGTTTCTCGTAAGGTGTTGCAGCTGTTTCACCATCTGCAAGTTTCACTAATGTCTTCATGTAAAGATTCGGTATACGAGCTGGCCCTGTTAAGAATGGGAATTCATTAGAGAAATCTTTGATTTTCTCTTTATCACTGGTTGGTTGTCCATCAATGATATCCCAATCATACCCTTTTGCGAATCCGAATTCGAATTCACTGCCTACGGCAGGATCAGCTAAGTTATCTAATAGATAGTTATAATATAGGAATATAGCTTCTGGATGCTTAGCATCCTTATTAATCATAATACTAGCATTCACACCAGAGTTCTGCCATTTGGTTCCGACATGTCCATCCGGACCTGCAGGAACGGGATAGGCTTTATATTTCGAACCAGCTACATTCTTCAATAAATCTGGTGCTGGCCAATCTGGAACCCAGTTGGCACCAGGTAGAATACCCGCTGCGCCTTTCGTCCAGCTCTCTGCTGATTTACCTTCATCCCATAGCGCGGAGTCGGCATGTATATATCCTTTGTCCATCCATTCTTGAAGTTTCGCTAGAGCTTGTTTAGCTCCTGGATGAATTGAACCGTATTCAAGATTACCGTCTGCGTCTTTGTTCCATTGCTCTTGCACGGTACCGTATGCTCCGAACAACCAATCTAGCCCACCCATCCAAGTGTTTGTATTACTTTTTAAGGAAATAGCTAATGGGAATACATCCTTAGGAGCTAAACCATCTGGGTTTTCATTTTTGAACTTGTCCATGATGATATCTAAATCGGCAATGGTCTTTGGAGCTTGAAGGTTTAATTTCTCCATCCAATCTTCTCTTAACCATAACAACGTATCGTCATTATCTGTGTATTCAAGAATAGGCATGTTGTATTTCTTACCGTCTCTTGTGAAGGGATACCACAACTCTGGATGTTCAGTGGAGTGATTCTTCAAAATATCGTTGGCGTATTTATCAAATAGTTCATCGATGGCAATAAACTGACCTGAATCAATTAATTGGTTAGTTAACACGGCATCTGTCGGTACAGATACAAAGTCAGGAAGCTTTTCACCGGATGCAATGGCGAGTTGAAGCTTTTGTCTATATTGATCATCATTGGCAGGGTACCAAGTATCTTTATGTTTCATACCTAAAGTATCCAACATCCATCGATCATGGACATTATTTTCTTTGGTGTCCCCTTGCACATACTTCTTAGGCATCAATACAGCACTGATCTCGATCGGTGGATCATATTTACCCTTTTCAAATGCAAGATCTGCAGGATTACTGTCATTGGAAACGGTCTCAGAATTAGGTTTGCCATTCGAGCTGGTGTTGTTTCCTGTGTTGCCACTACATGCTGTAACTACCATTAATGCTACAAGCACGAGCAGAAACCATGGTTTTTTCAAGTTACTCATTATTGATCTCCCCTTAAGAATTAGTCTTTACAGCTGTTACTTTACCAAGGATTCAGGGAGTACATCTATATGAGATTATTAGTTTTGATAGGACTCTGTCATGCTAGTTACTTCCGTCTCTATATTCCTGAGGCGTTACCCCAAATTGTCGCTTAAATACTTTAATAAAGTATGCGGGGTCCATATATCCAATTTCCATACTGATCTCATATACCTTTTTCTTCGAATTTTTCAGTTTATGACATGCACGATCCATGCGAAGGCGGGATATATAATCGCTTATGCCTTCACCTGTTTCGATCTTGTAGATTTTGGATAGATGTGTAGGATGTAAATTCACATGATCTGCTAGTACACGTAATGACACATCAAGATGTAAATTTTTGTCCGTGAAATCTTGAACTTTCTTCACATACAATGATCGGATGTCCTTGATTTCATTTGAAGTTCCATCCTTCAGCTTACCCAACACACCGAGTGACCAATTTCTAAGTTTACTTATAGATGAGAAGGCATCACCACTCTGCAGTGGCTCTATGTCTAACCCTAGTAATTTGACTAGCGTATGACCATTCTGATGAGCAAGATGCGAGAATGAAGAAGAGATAAGATACCCGGCTTCCATACAGTGCTCTAAAGACTCGGACCATTTCTCATCTAATTCCGCACACACCGCCAAGAGTTTCTCTTCAGCCGCATCCCAATGACCAGCTTCTAATAAGTTGCTTAAAAGTGGTGGCAAGTAAAGTGTGTCTAATGGACCAGGCGCAGTGTCTTGTTCTAATTCACCGACCCGCATAACAAATTCCCGTTCTTCACCGACAATTTGACGGAAATAGGCTGAAGCCTGACGGAAAACCGTAGGTAGATTATTTGGAAATAAGAACCATTCTGTCATAACAATAGATATGGAACCTTTCAAGAACTGTTTCACTTTCGACTGCAGTTGTAAAGAAAGCTTTTCTAATATATTTTCTTTCGAAATATTATGATTGAGATCTTTGATTTGCAGTAAGAATACGAGATATCCATGTTCTTCTTTAACACCCCAGACATGCATGAATTCACCAATAATCTCTTCTGCCATATTGATAATGGCGTATTCTAACAAGGGTTGCTCATGATTTGGATAATGTCCGAATTCATCATCCATTCGTACCAACAATAAGGCACAATCCCCCTCTGTGAAAGCTAATCCGTAATTATCGAGCTTCCGACTCCAATCAACGGCTGACATTCGATGCCCTCTTAATGCGTCAAGTAGAAGCTGACCACGTAAAAGAGGCAAGTTCTCCCTAAGGGTATATTGTGTTCGTTCAAACGAACTAATCGTTTCCCATTCCATCTTAATCTGATTCATTGCTGTTGTCACAGCAGTGAATAATTCTTCATCCAACGGTGGTTTAAGAAGATAATCTACAGCATGATGCTGTATCGCCTTCTTAGCGAACTCGAAGTCGGAATGACCGGATAAAAGGATGCATTTTATTCTTTTGTCACGCATCCTTATATGCTCAATCAGTTCGATGCCGGTCATTTCGGGCATTAGAATATCTGATATGACAATATCGATCGGATACATATCGATGATTTGAAGCGCCTCATGTGCGGAATACGCTTTATATACGTGCTCGATACCCAATGTGTGCCAAGGTTTATGTTCCGAAAGGTTATCAACCCAGTGTGCTTCATCGTCCACGATTACCATTTGCATATGATGTCTCTCCTTAGGTGTTTAGATCTTTGTGAATAACTTCAGTAGGTATCTCCCAGACAATCTCTGTACGGAATCCTCCTAGTGGTGACTTTTTAAAAGATAAATAAGAGTTGTTACCGAATTGATGCATGATTCTCTGATTCGTATTCCACAGACCGCAACCCATCTCATCAAGCAATGATTCATACATTTTAAGATTTAATGCCTCTAGTTGTTCCTGATCTAACCCTGGCCCGTCGTCATCAATGTAGATCTTGCAATAGCCATCGAACATCTCGCCACTGATTCCAATCTCACCGGATGTATACGATTTAGCTACGCCATGAATGACGGAATTCTCGACAATGGGCTGTAACATTAAGCGAGGCACAATCAGAGTTCGCATCTCCTTGGATATATCAATATGATAATCAATTCTGCCGTTACGAAGTTTTTGGATATCTAAATAATTAATAAGAAGTTGAATTTCTTCTTCCAACGTTGCCGTATCGCGTTCCATTCGAGTGGTATAACGATAATATCCACTCAAGTTATAAGCCATGGAGACGACAGCTTCTTCATTTTTCATCTGAGCCATATTAATAATATAACCTAAGCAATTATATAGAAAATGTGGATTGATCTGTGCCTGTAACTGCTTAAGGGTTGCTTCTCGTGATCGAATCTGCTCATGGAGTACGTTCTCAATCAAGTCTTGAATTTGGCGTGACATATCATTAAAACGATAGAAAAGGTAAGAGAACTCATTCTGATCTTTGGAATCAAGTCTGACAGAATAATCGCCTCGCTTCACACTTCGTAGGCCATTAATTAATTTCTTGATTGGAATCTGAACATTCTTATATAACAAGACGGAAGCTGATATACCCACAACCAATAGTAGTAACATCGATAAATAGAATAAGTTCCGACTGAAAGATATGGGACCTAGAATTTGATCCAGTGGAACAACATCAACCAATTGCCAATCCAAATAGGATGATTGAACAGAACTAACTAAGAAATTATCCCCGTTCAAAGTGACTACATGTTGGTTGATATCTGTGGATGATTGCTCTTCCAAATAGTTGATTAATTCAGCAGACAACTGCTTGTTCATGGTACGATTTAGGATCGGAGCATTCCCTTTGTGGTAGAAGAAGGGATCACCTTGTCCGCCCGCTTTATACGTATCTAGCATATTCTGAATATTCTCATAACTAAAGCTTGCTTCAATGACTAGATTACTTCCCGTGAGGGCTCCTTGTTGCGCGATGGAATCCGTATAGAACCAGTAGAAGGACCTTAGTTCATCCCCATAGTCGCTTCGACCATCCCCGTAAGTCCATTTACCACTCATATTTCTTTTTAGATAATTCTCATCATACGGTTCTTGTTTATTGTAATTGGATATAACATCTCTATTCTGTTGAGAGTGTACGGCATATTTAGCAGGCCATATATCCATTACGCCAGATTGAAGAACCATCTTTTCTTGAATTACATATCTAGTCTGCATTCGATCGTAGCGATCTTCCCATATGTTTAATCCGTTGAACTTCCGAACATTCGGATCTTTGGAGAAGACCAGACTGAAATCCATCATCTGATTAATGCGCGAATCAATCTGGCTAGATAGAAATGTGAGTTGTTTCGTGTTCGACATCTGTAACTCGTTACTTACGACTTTGAATGTGACGTCATTTGAGTATGTATACAAGAACACAATAGGTATAAACAAGACGATAATCAAGCTATTCATCTTCGCGAAAAGACTTAAATTGGCCCAAGACATTCTTTTGACAAACGTATTTGCTCTCATTCGTTCCATAATTGTCTCCCCCAGACGAAGTCCCTAATAAAAACATATCAATCCTAACAATGTTATATAGTCAGCTCTAAGAAAGGCTTGATACTATATATATCAGAGATTCTCATTACACACAAAATAAATTTTTTTGGAACGGGAGAGAGCTATGGAAGCAAATACTGTACGTCAGGTGGAACTTGAGAATACCCGGCATATCAAGAGAAAAAAAAGCTATAAGCAGCCTTGGATATTGCATTTCATGGTATTACCAGCAGCCATTTTGGTGTTTATATTTTCTTATATTCCAATGTCTGGCATTATTATGGCATTTCAAGATTATAAGCCTGCGCTAGGAATAGCCGATTCTCCTTGGGTTGGATTGAAACATTTTCGGTACATGTTAGAGAATGAATACTTTTTACAGATTACGTGGAATACGCTGTTTTTTGCATGTACTAAGATGGTCATGAACTTAATTGTTCCTTTTCTCTTTGCCTTGTTATTGAATGAAGTAAGGAATATGGGATTAAAGAGATCCATTCAAACACTCGTATATTTACCTCACTTTCTTTCTTGGGTCACCTTGTCTGGCATCTTGATTGATATGCTCGCACAGACAGGGCTAGTCAACCAGTTCATTTCAAGTGTATTTGGTATTAAGCCAATTTTCTTCTTAGGCAATGGAAGTTGGTTCCGATTCACGATCATTGTGAGTGATGTTTGGAAGGAATTTGGATTTAATACAATAATCTTCCTAGCAGCACTTTCTGGTATTAGTCCATCACTATATGAAGCTGCTGAGGTGGATGGTGCTAATCGTTGGAAGCAGACGACACATATTACCATTCCATCCATTATTCCGATTGCTATCGTGATTGCAACGCTAGCATTAGGTAGCGTATTGAATGCGAACTTCGACCAAGTATTCAACTTATATAGTCCTTTGATTTATCAACAAGGAGATATTATTGATACATTCGTGTATAGAGAAGGACTTCTTAGTGGACAATTCAGCTTTGCTACGGCAGTGAATTTATTCAAATCTATGATTAGTCTAGTTCTGATTGTTGTCTCCTATCGTCTCGCTTACAAATTTGCTGGCTACCGAATCTTCTAGAAAGGATGATCCCTTATGTATCATAAGACCCTACCTTATCGAGTCTTTAGCGTTATTAATAATGTTCTCCTGACCCTTATATCCATTCTGTGTTTATTGCCTTTATACCATTTACTGATGGTGTCCATGAGTGCATCCGCACCAGCTAACGCTGGATTGGTTACATTCTGGCCAATTGGATTTACTCTGGAAGCTTATGCAAAGACATTTACCAATGTTAATTTTCTATCATCCTTATGGGTCTCTGTTGAACGAACAATCCTAGGAACTGGGCTTGCACTGGTAGTGAATACTATTGCTGCCTATGCACTATCCAAAGAGACACGTGTATTTAGAGCGCGCAATATCTATCTATGGTATTTCGTCGTTACGATGTTGTTCAGTGGCGGTCTTATTCCAGGCTATATTCTTATTCTGAAGTTAGGACTCATGAATACCTTATGGGCACTTATTCTTCCAGGTATGGTAGGCGTATTTAATATTATCCTGCTTCTGAATTTCTTTCGTACCGTTCCCAAAGATCTTGAAGAAGCGGCATTTATCGATGGGGCAGGTCAGTTTAGAACGTTCTTTAGTATTTACTTACCTGTATCATTGCCGGTCATTGCAACGGTATCTCTATTCATGATGGTGGGACACTGGAACTCCTATTTTGACGGTATTATTTATATTCGAGATGCTGAGAAGCTACCTTTAGCAACATTTATGCAAACCATTATCGTGCAGGCGGATATGTCTAAATTGGATCCAGAAGCTGTAAAGAACTTATCACAAAGAACCATTAGAGCATCGCAGATCTTTATAAGCGCATTACCTATTCTGCTGGTTTACCCATTTCTGCAACGTTTCTTCGTTACAGGCATTGTAGTTGGCGCTGTAAAGGAATAATAAACACCACAATATAGATGAAATGACTTGGGGGATATTGAATATGGAGAACATAGAGTTAAAAGAATTACTAGAACAGATGACACTAGAAGAGAAAATTGCACAGATGTTGCAATTGGTCGTGTCTTATTTCGTAGCAGATGATAGTGGTCAGATTACGGGGCCAATGGAGTCTCTTGGAATAAACGATAACACCGTTAATCAAGTGGGTTCTGCATTAGGACTAGGCGGAGCAGCCAAAGTAATTGAAGTACAACAAACACATTTGAAGAACGATAGATTAGGTATTCCCTTACTATTTATGGCGGATATTATCCACGGCTACAAGACTATTTTCCCGATACCTCTAGCTATAGGATGTTCCTGGGATCCAGAATTAGCAGAACGAAGTGCAAGTATTGCGGCAAAAGAATCGGCAGTATCCGGTCTACATGTCACGTTTGCTCCGATGGTTGATTTGGTGCGAGATCCTCGTTGGGGTCGTGTGATGGAATCCACAGGAGAAGACCCATACTTAAATAGTTTGTTTGCTCGTTCATTCGTACGTGGGTTTCAAGGTGAGGATTTAGCAAGTGATGTTAGCCGTGTGGCTGCTTGTGTGAAGCATTTTGCAGCATATGGTGCTGGAGAAGGTGGACGTGAATATAACACAGTAGATCTATCCGAAAGACAATTAAGAGAATATTACTTACCTTCGTACAAAGCTGCCCTAGATGAAGGTTGTTCCTTAGTGATGACATCATTTAATACGGTACATGGATCACCTGCTACGGGAAATCGTGCTCTAATGCGTGATGTATTGCGTGAAGAGTGGGGATTTGATGGGGTGCTAATCTCGGACTGGGGAGCGGTTATAGAACTGATTGCTCACGGTGTTGCCGAGGATGAAGAGCAAGCGGCTTACTTAGCAATTCAAGCAGGTGTAGATATTGAAATGATGACATCTTGTTATGTGAAACATCTGCCGGAGCTTGTAAGAAGCGGTAAGGTGAATGAGTCACTTATTGATGAGGCAGTACTTCGTATATTGAATTTGAAGAACAAGTTAGGTTTGTTCGAGAATCCATTACGTGGAGCAGACCCAATAGCGGAGCAAGAAGTTGTATATTGTGATGAGCATAGAAGTGTTTCCCGTGAATTGGCTTCCAAATCATGTGTTCTTCTCAAAAACACAGGTGTTCTTCCGCTTCAAAGGGATCAAAAAGTCGCATTGATTGGACCGTTCGCCCAAAGCACAGACATCCTAGGCCCATGGTCTTGGATGGGCGCGGATGAAGAGATTAAGCCTTTGAATCAAGCGATTCAGGAGAGGATTTCTTCATCTAATATGGTCATTGCAGAGGGTTCGGACATTGACACCATGACAGAACAACAATGGCAACAAGCGGTTGAAGTTGCTCGTGAATCAGATGTTATCGTACTGGCACTGGGAGAGAGTTCCCATATGAGTGGTGAAGGTGGAAGTCGTTCGGATATTACTTTGCCAGAAGCACAACTTCAACTAATTGCTCACATGCGTACTTTGAATAAGCCTATCGTAATTGTCTTGTTTAACGGTCGTCCACTAGATCTGCGTGGCGTACATGATCAAGCGGATGCTGTACTTGAAGCATGGTTCCCAGGAAGTGAGGGGGCGAACGCGATCACAGATATTCTATTTGGAGATGTCAACCCATCAGGAAGACTATCCATGTCGTTCCCACAGGCGGTAGGACAAATCCCAGTATATTATAACCATTACAATACAGGTCGTCCGAAAAAAGAGTCTGAACCGGATAATCGCTATGCATCGCAGTATCTAGATATCCCGAATGAACCTTTATTCCCATTTGGTTATGGGTTAAGTTATACCGAATTTAAATATGGTGAAATGGTGCTTTCTGCAGAGGAAATGACATCAGAACACCCAATACAAATCACTGCAACGATCACGAATACCGGTTCTATGGCAGGAGAAGAAGTCGTACAACTCTATATCCGTGATATTACGGGAGAAGTGGTTAGACCGATGAAGGAGTTGAAGGCATACTCCAAAGTTCATCTACAGCCAGGAGAAAGTAAAGAGGTTAGCTTTACTGTGACAGAGGAGCAGCTTCGATATCATCATTATGATCTAAGTTACACAAGTGATGCTGGCAAGTTCGCTGTATTATTGGGAACGAATAGTCGAGATGTGGAAGAGCGGAGATTCTACTTAAATAAGTAGATTAGAAGAACAACTTTTAAGATAAAGAATGTGACGAGAGAGTAGGAGTGAGAATATGGCAATAAAGAGTGATGGTTTGTTAACGTTGGAAGCCGGGAATCTAACGTTCCAATTTCTACCGAGTGGGGATTTATATCAAGCTACTTCGGGGAGAACCATGATTAATCAATGGTTGTCTAATTCAATCGATGGATCTCTTAATAATATTTATTTGCGATTGCATGAGGAAGATGGCATTGAGTCCTATCCCTTGCTGGGTGTGAAATCGAATAGCCAAGTCCGTCAGCTGGATCATGGATTGGTATTTGAAGGTGAAGTAGCAACGATCAGATATCAAGTCATATTCACCCTAACAGAGCAGGGGATATGGTTCTGGGATGTTCAGCTTGAAGGAAGTCATAAGAAGATAGACTTGATTTACGGGCAAGATATTGGTATTGCCGACATCGCTGCAGTACGTAGTAATGAGGCTTATTGTTCGCAATATATTGATCATACGATATTTGAAGATGAGCTTCATGGTTACGTCGTATGCTCAAGGCAGAATCAACCACAAGGTGGAGCATTTCCATATATGCAACAAGGCGCTTTAACTAAGGCAGTTGGATACGCTACAGATGGATTTCAATTCTATGGATTATCATATAAAGAAACTAATATACCCGTATGTTTGACTCAACCTACACTGGCAAATGAAGTATATCAATATGAATTTGCTTATACGGCATTACAATTAGAATCTGTTCAGCTCGATGGAGAAGCTAGTTTCGTATTCTATGGACTATTTAAAGAGAACCATCCAGAAGGAATATCTACGCTAGAGTTCGTTGAAGAGGTTGTAGAAGCTCGTCCGAGCGTAGATAAACTTAGCTTCGAGGGTGGAAAGCCTCTAGATCAGGTAGCTTTACTGCCTACGATAGGAGCCCCATTGCTTGCAGAAGATATGACTGTAGAAGAAGTGAATCTTCTATTTCCTAATCGTCAGCAAGAAGAAGTGGAAGAAGATACGTTGTTGGCCTTTTTCACAGAAAGCTACGAACATGTAGTTACAAAAGAGAAAGAACTCAGAGTGGAGCGTCCTCACGGTCATATTCTAATGAGTGGAGAGAACGTAAGTCTAAAGAATCCCGTAATGACGACGACCTCTTATATGTACGGAATTTTCAACTCACAACTGGTTGTGGGGAATACCAACTTCAACAAAATGACAACCAATGCTAGAAACGGTCTGAATGTTCCTAAAACATCGGGTCAGCGGATCTATGTAGAGATCGATGGGGTGTATCGTCTATTGACTATGCCATCTTTATTCGAGATGGGATTCAACTACGTACGTTGGTATTATAAAATGGAAAATGATATGTTGATCATTACTAACTTTACGACAGTGGATACGCCAGAAGTAAGATTACATGTGCGTTCAGAACAAGGCATATCCTATCGTTTCCTTGTGAGCAATCAGATAACGATGGGTGTGAATGAATATGAAGTTCCCTATGATATGGTTGACCATGTGGACTATCTATCATTTCATGCAGACGCAGCTTCCCTTTCTTCGGATATTTATCCAGCATTAGAGTACAGACTTCATTTGACGGGTAGTAACATGACTGTTTCTGATGAGCGTAAGCTTGTAGGTCATGTCATTCCTGGAGAATCATCATTGATTGTGCTTGAACTGGATGCCAGCAGTGATTGGACGATGACTTTCCAAGGATTGTTACATGGTGGAGATCTACCATTGGTAGACAGACAAGCTGAGGAAGAGATAGAGCGTTATCGAGAATTCTTCCGTTCTGTCATGAATGGATTTCATTTATCGTCTGGAACTGGAAATGATGGTGAACTGTTCAAAGTGAATGGCTTAGCATGGTGGTATACGCATAATATGCTAGTTCATTATTCCGTACCACACGGTCTGGAGCAATATGGTGGGGCTGCATGGGGAACACGCGATGTCTGTCAGGGACCCGTCGAATACTTCATGGCAACACATAAATATGATCAGGTTCGTGAGATAATATTAACTATTTTCTCACATCAATATGAGGATGATGGTAACTGGCCACAGTGGTTCATGTTCGATAATTATGCACAAGTTCAACAAGAAGAAAGCCATGGTGATATTATTGTATGGCCTCTGAAGGTTCTTGGTGATTATTTGAATGTGACTCGTGATTACAGCATTTTGGCAGAAAAGGTTCCTTACACCAACAAACATAGCTTTGAATTCACAACGCAGACAGCGACAATATTAGATCATGCCCACAAAGAAATTAAATATATTAAGGATCATTTCCTTCATGGTACTCATTTATCTTCCTATGGAGATGGTGATTGGGATGACACGCTCCAACCAGCCAATGCGCAATTGAAGCAATACATGGTAAGTAGTTGGACGGTAGCTCTGACGTATCAGACATTGAATCAGTTCTCACAAGTGATGGAATCTGTTGACCCAGCGGTCGCAACAAGCTTACGGGAACTTGTTAAGGGTATCCAAAATGACTTCAACCAATATATGCTTCAAACCGATGTGATACCAGGTTTCTTGTATATGGAGAATTCTGAAGAAGTGACATTGATGGTTCATCCAAGCGATACGCAGACAGGGATTCAATACCGATTGTTACCTATGACTCGGAGTATGATTAGTGAATTGTTGACACCTGAACAAGCAGCGTCACATGATGAGATCATTCGTGAACAATTGTTCTGCCCTGATGGTGTACGTCTTATGAACAGACCTGCCCAATATGTAGGCGGAGTAAGCACACACTTCAAACGTGCTGAACAAGCTTCGAATTTCGGACGTGAGATTGGACTTCAATATGTACATGCCCATATTCGATATGTGGAAGCCATGGCTAAACTGGGTAAGGAAGATGACGTGTGGAGCGGGCTTGCACGAATCAACCCGATTGGCATTCAAGATGTTGTTCCGAATGCGGAGATTCGCCAAAGTAACGCATACTTCAGTAGCTCTGATGGCAAATTTAATACGCGTTATGAAGCACAAGAGAGATTTAGTGAATTGCGTACTGGTGAGGTAGCCGTAAAAGGTGGCTGGAAGATTTATTCGAGTGGACCGGGAATCTATATGAACCAATTGATAACGAATGCGCTTGGCATTCGTCAAGAAGCAGGGAATCTAATCATTGATCCAGTATTACCACAATCGTTAGATGGTCTGCGATTCGACTTCGAATATGCGGATGCACAAGTTCAATTCGTATACCATCTGAATGGTAGTGAAGAAAGACGTGTTACGGTGAACGGTCAAGAGGTTGTGACGGAGAATACGACAAACCGTTATCGTTGCGGTGGCTTGCGAATCGACCGCGAAGAATTTGATCGTGTCCGTATAGAACATAAGAACATCATAGAAATCTATATGTAGTGGATGAACCAGAAGAATAATAGGTCAAATGAGCTGAAAACTCATTTGACCTTCTTTCATGGTTTCACGATATTGTGTTCATTATATAAAGTATATTATTTGGAGTTACGTGAGTATATCATGTAATATCAAACATGGAGGCGATAATATGTTCACGACAAGGGAAGAGTTTATAACAACGTGGCAACAAGAAAGTGGATCAACGTATAAAATAATAAATTTATTAACAGATGATTCACTTGCTCAGGAAGTGTCACCTCAAGACCGGACACTTGGAAGAATCGCATGGCATATCGTTACGACGCTCGATGAAATGATCGGACGAACAGGACTCAAGTTCGAAGCGGCATCACATGATTCACGAGTTCCCACAGTGGCTTCTGAAATTGCTGAAGCTTATCGGGCCTCAAGTGAAGCCATGGTGGCAGCCATCCGTGCCCAGTGGACGGATGCAACTCTTAGGGAAGAGAAGGATATGTATGGTGATATGTGGACGATCGCTAGCACACTGGGAATTTTGATCGCACATCAGACACATCACAGAGGACAAATGACTGTGCTCATGCGTCAGGCAGGATTACCCGTTCCTGGTGTTTACGGTCCATCAAGGGAAGAGTGGGCTGCATTTGGCGGACAACCTCCTGAAGTATAAGTTGGCATCATACCACAAAATTAACATCATAAAAAGACGCCGTTAGGCGTCTTTTTATGATGTTAATTTATACAAATACGATTTGATTCGTTTATAGAGGCAGTATCAGATCTATGCTAGATAGATAGGTGTGAATTAGTTGTATAAAGTGCAGTTAGTTTGAGGAGAAAGGTTGGTTAGAGAGAAATAGTTGCTTGAAGTACAGTTAAAAGTGGGTAAAAGGCGGGAAATTAGGTTTACGAGTAATATAGATGTAGTCTGTGCAACTAAATGGAGTGAACGAGGAAATCGATTGAATTTAGGTGTGGTTGATGCAACTATTTGCATCTAGGTAGAAGGTAAAAAGTACACAGGTTGAAAAAGCAGTAATAAGCAGTAATAAGCATTATAAATGTAGGGAAAAGATTGTTAAACAGAGTTAATTGTTTAAATAATCAACTATCAGGAGCTTTTCTATAGTGAAATATTTACTAGAAAGACTCTATCTATGCTTCTAAAAGCGTGATATAATTAACCAAATTTTAGGTATTACTCATGAAAAGGAGCATATATGAAAAGAAAATCAATCAAAGTCGTGTTGTGGTGTTTGTGTCTAATTCTAATCCTTCCAAGTACAACTCTAGCTAGCGGGGCCTATCAAGGAAATGATAGTATCATTAAATTAGCAGCGATGTTACCCATCAGTGGAGAATTAGCGTCAAAAGGCGAGATACGCAAGTTAGCTATTGAGAAGGGTGTAGAAGACGCTAATCAGCGGTTTAAAATGAATGGCAAGGATATGCAATTTCAGCTCGCCGTAGAAGACAGCCAAAGCGATCCAGTTGTCGTACTCAGAAAAGCGCAGAAATTGTGGGAAAAAGGGTATAACATTTTTATCGTCGGTTCGAGTAATGAAGTTCAAAGCTTGCAATCTTGGGCTGAACAATGTGGTGCTATCGTTATTAGCTATAGCAGTACATCCCCTGCATTAAGTGTTGCGGATGATGGTATTTTCCGAATGGTCCCTAACGATATTGAACAAGCTAAAGCGTTGGCTAGCTTGTTGGAATACGAGGGTGTTAACGGTATCATTCCTGTTTATCGCAATGACATATACGGACGACAATTAACTAAGCTCGTTGCGGAAGAGTTCACCCAAATGCATGGTGTCGTGGGCGAAGCGATAGCGTACGATTCGCAACAAGCCAATTGGGCAGATGTCTCTTCGCGTATAACGAAAGAGATACATAAGTTAGGGATCGAACGGGAACGGGTAGCGATATTACTTATCGCTTTTGATGAAGCGGCTGATTTGCTACAACATAGTGAAGCATTGTCAGATGTGCGCTGGTTCGGATCTGATACCGTGACGCTTAGCCCTGTTATTTTGAATAAAGAAGACACGGCTAAACAAGCAAACAAGGTGAAATTAAAGGGGGTCACATTCGGACTTCCGGATTCACCAGAATTACAGGCAATACAATTAGAATTAGCCAAAAGTACCAATGGTATTGTATTACCTGATGCAATGTTCGCATACGACATTCCTGGTATGTTGGCATCGATTATTGGTCAAATGGATTCTCCATTTAACATAGGGAATCTAAAGAATTCAATGATTGAAGGTTCAGGAATCTATGCAGGTATAACGGGATGGACTATTCTGAATAACACGGGTGACCGTAAATACTATCATTATGATATATGGGAAGTTCAGATGGGTAAGGAAGGGTATATGTGGGATAAAACAGCGAAATTCGTACGTAATCCAGGTGCCCCAGGTTATATTCAACCACTCCAATCAAGTGAGAGCATCGATAATGATCAGACGACCTCTTACTTGTTTGGTTATGAAGGCCAGGCAATAGATTTGAAACGTACGTTAACAAGAGCTGAATTCACTTATATGCTTATGAATTCCCTACATCCAGATGCATCTATAGATAAATCACTTAAACCCACTTTTGTTGATAAAGAACTAATCGATGTACGTGCTAGAACCGCAGTGGCAAAAGCACAACAAGAAGGTATTGTAACGGGGTATGGGAAAAATGAATTTAAACCGAATCAAGTTATTACATGGTATGAAGCAATCGGTATGATTGTCAAAGCACTCGATTGGCAGGTACCAGTTAATGGAGAGAACGAAGTCAAGCTTGACTTCGTTGCACCAACTTGGGCTAAACCTTACTTGAAGACCGCTTTAGAGCGAGGTCTAATACAGATGACAGAACAGTTCTCTCACGTGATATCCGGATCTATCGAACTGGGAGACGTATCCCATATTATGCTTGAAATTATGAAAAGGAGTGGAAATGAATGAACAAATTTTTGCGGAAAGTAGCTTTAGGAAGTATCGTGACGACGGGTGCTGTTATAATGAGTTCATCCATTACTTTTGCCAACTATACAGATGAGCTGGATCAAGTAACAAATGCTGCTAAACAAATGGATAGTACTTCACAACGTCTTATGATAGGCCAGAGCCTAAACGGAATAGATACTCAGAGCATGGACTTAGAGACAGCTATGTTAGCTGTACAGTCAGAAAGAGCGAAACTTCTCGACACACAGCTTAAAACTCAAATGGAAAGTGTGCAGAATAGAAATCTAGACATAAGTAAATTGAACCAAGAATTGTTGGAAGCCCAATCAGCGGGCGATACACAAAAAGTAGCATCATTAAAGTCTCAAATAGATGCTATGAGTAACTCCCAACAAATGGACACGTTGAGGTTACAATCATTAAGTAACAAACGGAATGAGTCGTTTGAGATAATGACGAATTTCATAAAAAAGATGCAAGACAACAGATCTAGCATTATTGGTAATATGCGTTAAAGGGAACGATTTGAAATGAGATAAACACATAAAGGAAGAATCGTTGGATTTATTCAAGGGTTCTTCCTTTTCGAGTTATATCTTCCACGTATGTATTTGTTTTCACATTATGAATGGGGTATAATATATGATTAGTTTCATTAGAAACGAGGAGGGAGATAGGCATTGTATGGATGATATGATTTTTGAAGTTGGAACTGCATTAGTATTAGTTGCAATCGCTTCATTAATTGCAGGCAAACTAAAGATTTCTATTATTCCTTTTCTAATCATATTAGGAATGGTAGTGGGGCCACATGCACCCGTCATTGGAATCTTTGACTTCACATTTATTGAGAGTCAAGAAATCATTTCGTTCCTAGGGAGAATAGGGGTACTCTTTCTATTATTCTATATCGGACTAGAGTTCTCTGTTTCTAAGTTAGTTCGATCGGGTCGGAACATCGTATTCGGGGGTACCATTTACGTTGTATTGAATTTCGTCATTGGATTAGGGTATGGTTTCTTAGTCCACTTACCGTTATATGAGACGCTAATCATTGCCGGAATGCTATCTGTCTCTTCCACCGCAATTGTTGCTAAAGTGTTGGTGGATCTGAGACGTACAGGTAATTCAGAAACCGAATTAATATTAGGTATGGTTCTATTCGATGATATATTTCTGGCCGTATTCTTAGCGATCATGTCAGGTCTACTCCTTGGGGGTGCGACATCGGTCGGTGGAATTCTCCTATCTGTGGGAATTTCTATTGGATACATGCTTGTATTTTTCGTTATTGCTAGAAAGGGAACACCACTATTAAATAAGTTATTAAATATTAAGTCGAACGAAATATTTATCATTGTTATCTTCTCCATGCTATTCTTTATTGCAGGATTCTCCGAAATTTTGCATGTTGCGGAGGCTATTGGCGCGTTATTACTAGGGCTCACTTTATCTGAAACCAAACATAGTAAAAGAATTGAACTCCTTGTTATTCCTTTTCGAGATTTCTTTGGTGCGATATTCTTCTTTAGCTTCGGGTTGAGTATTGATCCACTGACTCTTGGTGAGGGTGCATGGTTGGCCATAGGTGCTATCATACTTACTATAGTAGGAAATGTAATCGCTGGAATGATCGCAGGTCGACAAGCAGGCATGTCGCATAAAGCTTCAACCAATATTGGACTAACCATTATGGCTCGTGGAGAATTCACAATTATTGTTGCCAACCTAGGCATAGCAGCAGGGTTAATGCCAGTACTTAAGCCATTTTCCGCACTATATGTTCTAGTCTTATCCATTCTTGGACCTTTGTTAGCGAAAGAATCAAAGTATATTTATGCAGGACTAAATAAATTGTTCAAATGGAATACAGTGAAGCAAAAGTGAACATGTACGATATTCTGAATGGAGGGATTGAGAATGGCTAATATTAGAGAGTCTGACCTACCCGGAATTGGAAGAAAGTATCAGATCGATACGAATTCAGGTGATAAAATAGTTGTTGTCATTCATGATGATGGTAGGAGAGAGATTTATCATTACCATGATAATGATCCTGATGAGAGCATCTCACAAGTGACGCTAGAAGATGATGAGTCTAGACAGATGGCAGCTATTATAGGTGGAATGAACTATCATCCCAAAGCGTTAGAGACTGTGGAAATGGTTTTAGATGAACTCATTATTGAATGGATCAAAATAGAACCAAGTTATAAATGCATTAATCAATCCATCGAGGAATTGGGAATTCGTCAAAGAAGTGGCGCTACAATACTAGCGATTGTAGAGAAGAATAAACAGAACGTTAATCCAGGACCTGATGAGAAATTAACCTCAGATATGACACTAGTTATTGCATGTGAAAGGAAGCATATTAAGTTACTTAAAGTTATTTTGCAAAATGGATAATCAAAAATACTGTTATAATGACTCCGTAAAGAAACAACAAACCTAGAGGATAAATGCTCTAGGTTTGTTGTTTCTTGTTTGGATGATGGCATGGAAAGGGTAATAAGAGTGAGATGTAGAACGATAAGCTAATCCAAAAATGTGTAAGGAAATATTAAAAGCAATTCCAGAGCATATTATAACCAAGTGAGAAAGTCATGTACTAAAGATGAAAGGATGTTGTGGATGTGGTTCTCTAAATCGAAAGAAGAGGTTCTTCAAGAACTTGAAGTAAATGTTGCAACTGGACTGACAACGAATGAAGCCAAATCTAGACTAGAGAAATATGGTCCCAATAAGCTCAAAGGGAAACCTAAGAAAAGCATGATTTCCCTCTTCTTCGCACAAATGAAAGATATGCTAATCTATGTCCTTCTTGGGGCAGCGGTTGTAACTTTTGTTATCGGAGAAATCATGGATACGATCATCATATTTGCTGTCGTTATTCTTAATGCAGCCATCGGAGTGATCCAAGAAAGCAAAGCAGAGAAGGCGATAGAAGCTTTGCAACAAATGACGACGCCGAAGGCACTTGTCAGGCGTGATGGCGAAGTGTTAGAAATAGCATCTGAAGATGTTGTACCTGGGGATATCCTCATATTGGATGCGGGAAGATTCATTTCAGCCGATCTACGCTTAATAGAAAGTGCTAATCTTCAGATTGAAGAATCTGCGTTAACGGGAGAATCTGTTCCATCAGAGAAACATGCCGATGAACTTCATACGAACCCCAAAACGCCTATTGGGGATAGAACAAATATGGCATTCATGTCCACTCTGGTGACCTATGGCAGAGGTGAAGGAATAGCAGTAGCCACTGCGATGGACACGGAAATGGGAAGTATCGCTAAGATCCTCGATGAGGACAATAAAGAATTGACCCCACTTCAAAAGAAGTTAGAGAAGTTGGGTAAAACACTGGGTTATATCGCCATTGGCATATGTTTGTTTATCTTTATCGTTGCTCTGATCCAAAAAAGGGATTTATTCGAAATGCTCCTAACAGCGATCAGTCTAGCCGTCGCAGCGATTCCAGAAGGACTTCCAGCGATCGTTGCTATTGTACTAGCTCTTGGCGTTACAAGAATGTCAAAGATCAATGCTATTGTGAAGAAGTTACCTGCGGTGGAGACATTAGGTTCAGTCAATATTATCTGCTCGGATAAAACCGGAACACTTACACAGAATAAAATGACTGTCGTGAAGCATTATACATGTTCAAATGAAAGTGAAGATGAGACGCCTGGTGCATTGATTAAATCTTTAGTTCTGTGTTCAGATGCTACGTATGAACAAGGTAAGGGCACAGGAGATCCTACAGAGATTGCTTTAGTCGTATTTGGTGAGAAGAATCAATTCATAAAGAAGTCATTGGATATTGAATATAAAAGAGTATCTGAAAAGCCATTTGATTCGAGTCGCAAATTAATGTCCACATTAAATAAAATTGAAAAAGGCTACCGTGTACATACAAAAGGTGCGATTGATCAGTTATTAGAGATTACAACAAATGCGCTTGTGAATGGGCAGGTTGTGCCGCTAACGGAAGAAATGAAGTTACAATATCTGAAGGCTTCGGAAGATATGTCTAACGATGCGTTAAGAGTTCTGGCAGCTGCATTTAAAGATGATGAACATATTATCGAAGTGGATGAGATGGAAAAGGATCTAACCTTCATTGGCTTCGTCGGGATGATTGACCCACCAAGAATCGAAGTGAAGGACTCCATTCGTGAAGCCAAAGTAGCGGGGATTACTTCTGTCATGATTACAGGTGATCACAAGAATACGGCATTTGCGATTGCCAAAGAATTAGGGATTGCAGACAAGATTGAACAAAGTATGACAGGTGCTGAGATCGATGCATTATCCGATGAAGCATTCTCAGAACAAATCAGTAATTATAGAGTATTTGCTCGTGTATCACCTGAACATAAAGTTAAGATTGTCCGCGCGTTAAAGGCGAAAGGTAATATTGTGTCCATGACTGGCGACGGTGTAAATGATGCGCCATCCTTGAAGTATGCTGACATCGGTGTTGCCATGGGTATTACAGGAACGGATGTTTCTAAGAGCGCAAGTGATATGATCTTGACGGATGATAATTTCACCACGATTGTGCAAGCGATTAGAGAAGGAAGGAATATTTATCTTAATATTCGAAAGGCGGTTATCTTTCTTCTATCCTGTAACTTGGGAGAAGTCATTGCTATTCTTGTTTCGATTCTGTTCTTCTGGCCTATACCGCTCTTGCCAACTCAGATTCTATGGATCAATCTTGTAACCGATACGTTACCTGCAATTGCATTAGGAGTTGATCCTGGTGAGAAAGATGTGATGAAGAAGAAGCCAAGGGACTCTAATGAAAGCTTTTTTGCCAAAGGAGCTGGAGTGAGAGCAGTGATTGGTGGGGTATTGATTGGAACTTTAACGTTAGTAGCCTTCTATATAGGTTTACGCGAGCATGGATACACATTAACATCAGATCTCATCTCAGATGAGGCCATGATCTATTCACGGACGATGGCGTTTGTAGTCCTTGCCACATCCCAATTGTTCTATTCATTGTCTTTAAGAAGCGATACCAAATCCATCTTCAAGGTCGGATTATTTACAAATAAATATCTACTTGGAGCTATCGTGATTGGATTGATTCTTCAATTCGGAGTAATCTCCATACCGTTTCTTGCTACAGCATTTAAGGTGCAATTCCTATCGTTCGCCGATTGGGGATTAGTGATTATATTAGGTTTAATACCTTTAGCCATAAATGAGCTAATTAAGTTGTTCCGCAGAAAGGAAACAGATAGTGATTAAGTAAGCTTACTGCGCTCGATCACCAAACATCTGATCCAACTAAAGTAAAGGGGTATCCATAGAGTGAACACTTGAAGAAGGTGTTCACTCTATGGATACTTTTCGTATGATGACCTTTAGATTTTCTTCTTTTTATTAAGATTGCAATATTCTCATGCTTGAGTATCTTATGGATAATGAGATGTAGAAGCACAGTAAGTTTCTATATCACATCCAAAGGAGTCCTAAAGTATGAGAGTGACACAGGTACCAACCAACAAATCTGGAACCTTGAAAGCGATAATCAAGGATTACGATCTTTATCTTATGCTCGTACCGGGACTAATGTTCCTGCTATTGCTGAAGTATACACCTATGTATGGATTAATTATCGCCTTTCAGGATTTCAATATCTTTAAAGGTATAGGTGACAGTCCATGGGTAGGGCTCAAACATTTTGAGAGACTCTTTGTGAATGCTGAGTTTTTCAACGTTCTCACAAATACTCTATTGATTAGCGTATTCAAACTGATCTTTTTGTTTCCGGCTCCGATTATCGTAGCCATTTTACTAAATGAAATTCGTAAGATGATGTTTAAACGTGTCATTCAATCGATTATCTATTTACCACATTTTATTTCATGGGTTATTATCAGTGGACTATTCGTTAACCTCCTATCACTTAACGACGGTATTGTAAATACAGTAATCGCGTTTTTTGGTGGAGAACGTATAGCATTCTTTATGGATAAGGAAGTATTTCGTTCACTGCTGGTCTTAACGGAGGGCTGGAAAGATATTGGATGGGGAACCATCATATATTTGGCAGCGATTGCAGGCATCGATCCTCAATTGTATGAGGCGGCTAAGATTGACGGTGCAAGCAAGTTACAGCAGATGATTCGCATCACACTTCCTAGCATTGCTTCAACGATTATCCTCATGCTTATTTTACGACTAGGAAGTGTACTTGAAGCTGGAACAGAACAAATTCTAGTGATGTATAATCCAGTCGTATATGACGTAGCTGATGTTATCGGAACGTATGTCTATCGAGTCGGAATCGGAGCATCTAATTACAGTTTCTCCACAGCAGTAGGTATGTTCGAATCGGTTGTTGCCTTCACGTTGGTTGTATCCGGTAATACACTTTGCAAAAAGCTTTTCGGAAGGAGCATATGGTAATGGAAATAGTAAAACCATCCTTGAAACCGCTTAAGAACAATAATTCGATTAAGGATTCATTTGGTGAGAAGTTGTTTACTATTTTGAATTACAGCTTCTTTTTAATATTAGGCTTTATTGCGTTATTTCCTTTTCTTAATGTCATTGCTAAGTCGTTCAGTGGTGAAGCAGCAGTTGTATCCGGTCTTGTCTCATTTTATCCAGTGGATTTTCAGATAGGTACTTATAAATTAGTGCTAGGCAATGCGCAGTTTCTGAATTCATTCAAAATAACGATTATTGTTACCGTTGTTGGAACAATAGCATCATTATTTATGACGGTATTAGCGGCGTATCCGCTGTCAAAACCAGATTTGAAATTCCGCAAGCAGTTGCTCTTGATCTATGTCTTTACAATGCTGTTTAACGGTGGGATCATTCCTACTTATCTAGTCATGCGTGAGTTGGAGCTTATCAATACCATGTGGGCACTATTCGTACCTGGTCTGATAAACGTCTTTTACATGCTGATCATCAAAAACTTCTTCGAGGCGCTTCCAGAAGGCTTAGAGGAATCCGCTAAACTAGACGGTGCCTCGAATATGCGTGTCTTGTTTAATATCATACTTCCGCTTGCGAAGCCGGTATTAGCGACAGTAGGACTCTTCTACGCCGTACTATTATGGAATAGTTACTTTAGCGCAATGATCTATATAACCTCGCCTGAATTAAAAACATTGCAACTTTATTTGAAGGAGTTAATCGCATCTACATCGGAGGTTCTTACGATGGCTGGACAGATCGATGTTAACCGCGATTTGAATCAGGCACCTGAAGCTGTGAGAGCCGCATCGATCGTCACAGCAACGATACCGATTTTGCTTGTATATCCATTTTTGCAAAAACATTTTGTCAAAGGTGTGCTAATCGGCTCTGTAAAAGGCTGATAAACAATCATCTTTCCCTTTCATTGCCATGTATTTACATCGGCGATGAGAGGGCTTTCTGATATTATAAGATAAAGACAAAAGAAGTGAGGGTATTGTGATGATAAAAGCGATTCTTGTTGATGACGAGCCAATGACAAGAAGCGGTCTTCGTCGGTTTATTGATTGGAACCGGATAGGTATCGAAATTGCCGGTGAAGCGGAAGATGGAATGGAGGCCTATGAGCAGTTTATTCTTATTCGACCAGAACTTGTTCTATGTGACGTTCGGATGCCCAGAATGGATGGTATTGAGTTTGCCAAGCGTGTCCGGCAAATTGACCCGGTATGCAAAATCATATTTTTAAGTGGATTTAATGATATTGAGTATTTAAAGTCGGCGATAAAGCTGCAAGCTGTGGATTATATGCTCAAACCGATTCAAATGACTGAGCTGACGCAGTTGCTAGAGGAAACTGTGAAAGTGATTAAGGAAACGACATCGAAGAAACAGGAGCTACATGCTATGCTAGACCAATTCGAACGCAGCAAGCCGGAGTTAATGGAGCGATTGTTAAAGACATTGTTGAAACTGTCTGCTTATGACGAGATGGAATATGCTTCGATCGAAGATGATATCGCGCGACTTCACCCTACGTTACCACAAGAAGGATATTATCAATGCATCACGTTCGACTTTAAAAATGAAGAATCTAGAAAGCGCTTTCTAGAGGATACGGAGATGGAAGCAGCTTCAATAGGTCTACCAATAATGTTCGCAATAGTTGATGGAATAGGGATTGCATGCGCGGCATTGACCACGAAGCGTAGCGACGACCGCTTAGGCATATGGTTGAATCACATCACGCGTCGCAATGGGCATGAGGGATTTGGAATTACAGCAGGTGTTGGAGATGTGTGTCATGGTTTGGAAGCTTGCAGTGCTTCTTATGAGCAATCTATGAAAGCACTCTCGTACCAGTTCTACCGAGGGTGGAATACTGTTATCTGGCATAGCCAACTTCCGCCTTCCAGCTACCAGTCCAGTTTATTTGATAAACAGGCACTTATCAAATATGAGGAGCTACTTAGAAGTAAGCAATTAAAGGAAGCCACCGAATGGTTGGACCAGACAATTAATGAACTACTCTTGTTTACACCAGTTGATGTGGTAGACGTACGAAAGAAGTTGTTCCGCTGGTATGTGGCGCTGACTCGGATCTATTCAGAAACGATGTGGGAATTTGAGAATGATCAATTGTGGGCTACGATGTTCGTATCCGGTGAGCTATTCACGATACGTAAATTCATGTTACAACGTTTGGAAATGATTCAAGAGGCGCTTACTCAGACCGATACGAGTGACAAAACGGTCATCCGAGAAATCATCTCTTTTATTCAGGAAAATTATAATAAAGATGTTTCTATTAATACGTTAGCAGCACATGTCTATCTAGCCCCAACGTATATGTGTATTTTGTTTAAGAAGGAAAAGGGGATATCCATTAATGATTATGTTACCCAATATCGGATTGAACAGGCCAAACGACTTCTTCATGACCGTAAATTGAAGCTTTATGAAATATCAGCGTTAGTGGGTTATCAAGACGCTAATTATTTTGCTAAGGTGTTTCGCAAACTGACCGGGGCCGTTCCATCGCAATTTCGGGATACCCTACAAGAGAAATGATGAAGCAGAAGGTGATTTTTCGAGAAAGAATATCGCGTATCCGAATTAAAACAAAGCTTATGATCATATTTATGGTTTTAATTTTCACTTCGGTTGGATTAGTCTCCATGATTATCTATCAAAATACAATTCGAATTCTGGAAAATCGGGTAGAACAATCGATGGAAAGTGCAATTAACCAGGCGAACTCCTTTCTATCATACAAGCTTAGCAATGTGAAGGACGTCTCCAGTATCCTATTCATGAATCAAGCATTAAACGTCATGTTGAACAGAGGAAGTCAAGACATACCTTTAAAGAATCAAATTGACGACTACAATACAATATTACAGATTTTGAGATCTGCGCAAAATAGTCGTGAAATTTACAGTATCAGGCTATATGCCAATGCGACAAGTATTTATACACAAGAGAATAGTACAATATTTGCATTGTCCACCATTCAACAGGATGCATGGTACAAAGAAATGCTGAATAATTCGGAGGGTATTTACTGCCGTTCAACCTATGAATATGATTATTATGGCGAACGTGGCAAGCAAAATATTGTATCTTGCGTTAGGCCGTTGTACACAAATGGATTCAGTGGATCTCTACTAGCCGTTCTGTCCATCGATATTCTAGAAGATACTTTTCAACAAATTATTAAAGAGACTCAAATTACTAGTGATGGAAAGGTCTATTTATTGGATAAGAATGATCGTATTATTTCCAGTATGGATCCATCCGATATTGGAGAAATTGTCGAATCAGTCGATATGCAAACACATCTTCTATCCAGCAAACGAATTGATGGTACGAGCTGGCAATTAGTTGCTCATATACCCAAGAAAGAAATATATCTGGAAAGCAAGCAGTGGACGTATCAACTGCTGATATTGTTAATTATTGTAACCTTTTTCGGCGTAATACTCGCTGTGGCTTTCTCGGAAGGGCTGACACGCAGAATCAAACCACTTCTAGAGCAAATTAAGCAGATTGGATTAGAGAATTGGGATTCGAATAAAGCAGTTACATCTCATGATGAAATCGGTGTACTGCAATCACATTTGAACCGGATGAGTGATAATATGAAGAATCTGATTCAAGAGAAATATAAAATGGAGACGGAGAAAAAGACAGCACAGCTGCAGGCCCTTCATGCCCAAATCAATCCGCATTTTCTTTATAATACATTAGATCTTATCCATTGGATGGCGATAGAAAAGGGCGCAAATGAAATTAGTGATGTTGCTGGTCAACTATCTAATTTTTTCCGAATAAGCCTCAGCCAAGGTCGGGACATCATTTCAATAGCCGACGAGCTCGCGCACGTGACTATGTATCTGGATATCCAGAATCGACGTTTTGGCGGACAAATCGAGCACTCGGTTCATGTGGAACCGGAGCTTTTGAAGCTTAACACGGTCAAACTCATATTGCAGCCTGTAGTGGAAAATTCGATATTGCACGGCATTAGGGAAAAACGTGATAAATCTGGAGAAGTTCAAATCAAGTGTTCTATAGATGAGAATAAGATTGTTTTTGTCGTCGAAGATAACGGTGTAGGTATGACAAAGGACAAGCTTGATCAACTCAATAGCGACTCTCTTCAGACCGGATATGGGATCCGAAATGTGAAAGATAAGCTGAGACTTTATTTCGGTACAGAAGCGGGAGTTAGATATGAAGCACGTGAACATCAGGGCATCCGTGTTCTTATCACCATTCCAGTAACCATGGATACAATAAGTCCGAGCGGTAACAAATGATAAGGAAGCGATTTAGGACAACAAAGGTAACGTCTTCAGACAAATACAAGGTTGCTATCATGTGATAATCTTGAAAGCGTATACATTAAATACATCCATGAATGGGGGAAATACAATGAATAAGAGATTTAGTATGGGTATCATTTTCGTACTCATAACGGCCATGCTTACCGCTTGTGGTGGTGGGTCAAACAATGGAAACAGCAATCCTGCCACAGGCGATGGCGGTGCATCAACAGAACAGTCAAAGCCAGTACTAAAGCAGCTTGGATTCCAACGAAACTTTGATCCGAATAAGGATCCGGTTGCTGCGTTTCTAGAGGAGAAGACAGGTTACAAGGTGGTGTATGAAACACTCCCGCTCGAGAATCCGGATGATAAGCTAAATATATTGATGGCTAACAATGAGCCTTACGATATTGTGAAGCTTTCCGGAACACAGTATAACCGTCTTGCGCTACAAGGCGCACTCGAACCGTTGGATGCGCTTTTGGAGAAGCATGGACAGAATTTGGTCAAAGCAACGCCTGCTGAATTCTTCGATAATGCGAAGATAGATGGCGAAATTTATGGCATTCCAGAAAAGCACCCACGCGGATTTGTGGGTAGTGCACTGGCAATCAATCAGAGTCTGTTAGATGAGCTAAATATGCAGGTTCCGACGACAATCGATGAATTTTATGCGCTACTCGTAGCTATTAAAGAGAAAAAAGGGATCGTACCTTTGACTGGATTCGAAAGCATTATTCCTGAGATTTCCGGAGCATTTGGTGTTGTGACCAGCTTCGACGAAGAAGACGGCAAGTTGATCCACCGTTTGGAAGGACCAGGTATGAAGGATTATCTTACTTTTATGAACAAGCTTTATGCTGAAGGACTAATGGATCCCGAATGGCCGGTAAATAAAATGGAAACGATCCAACAGAAATTTTCAACGGGTAAAGCCGGTATTATGACTTATGGATGGGGGATTGCGCCAGCTGTAACGGAAGCATTAAAGAAAAATGATGCGAAAGCTGAAATTACGTTAATCACCTCTTTAAAAGGTAAAGATGGGGAGATAGGTAACTGGACGCAAGGCGGTGGTGTGAGTTGGTATATTGCCATTCCTAAATCGTCTAAGAACAAAGAAGAAGCCATGAAATATATGAATATGAAAGTGGAGCCCGAATTGTTCAAAGAGTTGGCGATCGGAACGGAAGGCGTACATTTTAGTAATGATAGCACTGGAACAATGCTACCTACTCTGCCTGCATTCAACACGGACCGTGGCAACTCTGACTGGTTCATGACGAGTACGGATGCAGCAGCATTTGAAAAGTTATGGTTGCTTCGTGTCCGCAAGGATCCAATACTGCATGCAACTTTTGATGAAATTCAAGAAAAGCAGATGCCAATTTCAAGATCTGACCCAACGTTACTAGCTCCTCCACTTCCGGTTGTTGCTAACAACTTGCAATTGCTTAATAAGCTGGAGAACGATTATATCATTAAAGTAATCGCAGGAGCAGAGTCACTGGACGACTACAGTAAGTTTGTTACGAACTGGAAATCTCAAGGCGGAGCAGATGTTTTGGCTGAGCTGACTACTTGGTACGAAGGTAAAAAGTAATTCATCAATAAAGATGCTATCCCGTAAGGTCTGATGACCTTGGGATAGCTTTTTTTGTTACAACATCTATAGATTTTCCTTGTTATCATAAGATACTAGGATTACAGTCCAGCACAGTTTGAGGTTAAATAAGTGTAAAGATAGTAATCAAATATATTGAATTTCATGTCGATGAAGGAGGGCTTATCATGTCGTTGTCCAGAACAGCAACGGCTTATTCTGCGGGAAAAGGAGCAGCCGGATTCGATAAACGGTTTTTAGATCGGACAATCAGGTTGAGGCAAGTGCTGTTACATCAAGTACATGACCGTTGCTGCTATGCGTCCCAAGGAGAGTCTTTAGCCGATCAGCACCTGTTAATCTACATGCTCTCCGGAAACGCAGATGTAGTGGTAGAAGGGGAACGTATACATCTTGCACATCGGCAATTGATATGGATCAAGCCGAATTGTAGCTATCAAATCACAGCAACAGAGAAGTTGAATAAATCAATACGTTTTGTAACTATTGAGTTGAGTCCTCTGGGCAATCAAGGGTTAGAGGCTGTATTTCGCGAAGACTATGTGCATCAGGTGATTTCTGATCATGTAGGTATCGATGAGCTCTATTTTGAACTAATAAGTGAGTTGCAAATTCAGGACCGCTATATGCAAACGATGCTAGATAGCATACTTAATCGAATCATCATTCAAGTGGTTCGTATATTGGATGAAGTCGGAAGCCCAACAATAGAGATTGAAAGAACATTTAATAAGAAAGAACTCTTGTATCAAACGGTACAGTATATAGATCAACATGTAGAGAAGATTGATGAACTTGGCCAAGTAGCAGAGGTATTAGGGTACAGCTATTCGTATTTATCGCAAGTATTCCGTGCGGAGATGCATGTTTCATTGCAGGCCTATTGGGTTCAGCGGCGGATGATGAGGGCGATGAGTAGGTTGCAGTCAGGCCGAAGTAGTATTACACAAATTTCGGAGGATTTACGTTATCAATCGATTCATTCCTTCAGCAAAGCATTTAAAAAAGTGACGGGTTTTACGCCAACAGAGTACCAAAGCTTGTACGGGAAAAGATAGAGTCATGAATCATATCGCTATACTACAAAAAAGTTCAAGGAGGATTAACTTACTATGAGAATGGCTTTATTTGTTAGTGACAATCTAGATCTTCAGTTGCAGCCGATTGAAGAGTCAGATCGCTATGCATGGATAGAATTGAACACAGTCCCATTGGAGAAGTATGATGCAGTGTTACTCATTGGATCAACATCAATGGATAAGAGTTCCACACTTTCGGCCGAGGCATGTAGCAAGCTATGGAGATTTGCCGAGCAGGGGGGAAGGATCTATGCGGAATTGGTTGAGGCATTCGATTTTTCAAGTTCCCGTTTATTCGGTTGGAAGCAGGATTTCAAGGCAACGAGAAGAACAGTGGAGAAGCTAAGAAATGATAAGCATATTGTGGGGATGGCTGAGGGAGAATTGCTTGAATGGTCGGGAGCAATGCTCCGCGGGTTTCATTTCGAATCAGAAGTTAAGCTCTCCTTCGGTGTTTACCATGACACACACCTAAGTCTGGAGAAGGGAAAGACTGCGCACCCGGGGCTTATTGTTAGAAAGCTTGGAAAAGGTACAGTTGTATACTCGGCCTTTTCTTTATTTTCATGCGAACAGCCAGAAACGCTCCGCCCTTACAGCCGGTGGGCATCTTTTATTAAGAACTTAGCTGATGAATCGGGTATCCCATTTCAGATATGGGCACCGATTATGGGTACGGTAGGCGAGGCAACCTCAGAACAAGCGGTGGAGGCCAATCGAAGTTGGTTCAAGAATTCTGGCATGCTCCCCATGGCTGATGGCTCGCAAGGTGTATATGAGAATATTCACTCTATCACATCGCAACTTTCTCCAGATCGTCGTCCGGATTGTCATGCGCATACGGCACTGATGCTTCATTTATATGGTAGATGGGCTAATGACAAGCAATCGCTGGACGCCTCGGACCGTATGCTTCATTACTTATTTGATCAAGGCTATCAGGATATGGACCCAACATCCCCTTCCTATGGTTTTTTCAAGTGGTATGATTTCCCGGGAAAGTATCCACATCAGCTGTTCACAGACGATAATGCCTGGGTATGCTTCGTGCTGTTGTATGTGTATCGTAAGACGGGTAAGGAGATCTATCGGGAACGAGGTATGCTGATTGCAGAAGGACTACTGTCAACACAATGTCAGGATGGACTAAGACCGAATATGCTTACTCGTGAACAACTTTCCGAGATTGGTAAAGAGGGCGCTACACAGCTTGAACCTAGCTTGAACCCGCATTTTGAGAGCATCACACATGCGGCCTTTATCCAAGCCTATCTTGTAACGGGAGAAGAGGTTTATTTGCAAACAGCGCTCCTCGGTTCACGGGTGTTAATAGCGAAGTGGGATGAGCTGGAATTCATGTATAGTCGTACTTCAGGTGTGACAAGGCTACTGCTTCCACTCGGATTCTTGAGTAAGTATGATCAGACAGGTGAGATTGAAGCAGGGCTCCAACGAACAATGGACTATTTATCAGAACATCAGCATCACCTAGGTGGAATTGAAGAAGCAGATAATCCCGATCCGGAGCGATTTGGACAGGAAGATGCGGGTGTCTACATTGCCAATGGAGAAGGGATTGCGGATCAGCTATATACAAACAACTTTCTTGTGATGAACAGCTGGGAATCGTGGAAGTCTACAGGTAACCCACAATATAAGAATTTTCATGAAGATGTATCCTCTTTTATGAGGAGTATTCAAATCAGAAGTGAGGATGATCGTTATAATGGCGGTTGGATGCGTGCCTTTGATTTGAACAAAAGTGAATATTTCGGAAATAACGGTGATACCGGTTGGGGCCCTTATTGCATGGAGAGTGGCTGGACCAACGCGATCACTTCAGCTGGATTACTACTTGCGATGCTTGATGAGAGTCTTTTTGACTGATGTGTGTGTGATGAAGATTGAAGGGAGAACTTAACATGGAAATGCATAAGCAAGCGGATATTATTATTATTGGGGGAAGCACTGGTGGTTGTGCGGCAGCCTTAGCTGCATCTAAAGCGGGTAAAACTGTCATAATGACAGAGGTATCCGATTGGATTGGGGGTCAGTTAACCAGCCAAGCTGTGCCGCCTGATGAGCATCCGTGGATAGAACAGTTCGGTAGTACAGCAACCTATCGACAGTTCCGTACACGAGTAAGGGATTATTATAAAAGAAACTTCCGACTTCAGCCATCCGCACTCGCCGCTATTCACTTCAATCCAGGGAATGCTTCAGTTAGTACGATTGCACATGAACCTATGGTTGCACTTGCTGTTTTACGCGAAATGCTCGCACCTTATATTCATCGGGGAACGCTACTGATTATGGAGAATCACAAGCCTTTTCGAGCAGAGACACAAGGAGATGCCATTCAGGCGGTTCATGTCAGAAGCCAGTTAACAGGGGATGTGACGGTGCTAACCGCTCCGTACTTTGTGGATGCGACGGATGAAGGGGATCTGCTTCCGATGACCGGTACGGAATATGTAACAGGAGCTGAATCGATAGCGGACACGGGGGAGCCACATGCACTTGTCGGCCAAGCTGATCCGATGGAGATGCAGGCCTTTACCTGGTGTTATGCGATTGACCATATCGAAGGACGAGATTTCACCATCACTAAGCCAGAACAATATGACTTTTGGAAGCAGTATAAGGCGGATTTCTGGCCAGATCAACAGTTAAGTTGGACAGGACTTGTACCTCATACGCTTGAGCCGAACCATTATAGCTTCTTCCCGGATGACAAATCATTCTCACTATGGAAATACCGTCGTGTCATCGATCGTAGCCAGTTCGAAGAAGGTTCATTTGAGAGCGATATTACGTTAGTCAACTGGCCGCAGAACGATTATTGGCTGGGTTCAATCATTGATGTGGAGGAGGCGGAGCGCAAGAAGCATCTTGAAAGCGCCCGTCAACTAAGTTTATCTTTACTATACTGGATGCAGACAGAGGCTCCTCGTCCAGATGGGAAAGCGGGGTATCCTGGCATCAGGCTACGTGGGGATGTGGCAGGCACATTGGACGGATTGGCGAAGATGCCTTACATTCGTGAGTCCAGACGTATTCGAGCGGAGACGACCATCGTAGAACAGGATGTGAGTCCGGATTGCAGAAAGGATGGCAAGGCGAAGAACTATCACGATTCAGTTGGTATTGGCGCCTATCGTATCGACTTGCACCCGAGCACAGCACTACGAACGTACATTGACGTTCCTTGTCTGCCCTTTGAGATTCCGCTAGGTAGCTTAATTCCAGTACGGGTTAACAATTTGATTGCTGCATGTAAGAATATCGGCACAACACACATTACCAATGGATGTTACAGGCTACATCCAGTCGAATGGAATATTGGTGAAGCGGCTGGATATTTGGCGGCATATTGTATTGAGCATCAAATGCAGCCGCGAGCTGTTCGTTCAGATCAGGACGCATTGGTTAGCTATCAAGGTTGGCTTCGAGATGCTGGGATCGAGATGAAATGGCCTACACTAGCCGCTTTGTAAATAATTGAACTTCATTATGAATGTAGCATAATATCTATTGTTGCTCTTTGGAGAGTTCTTGATGAAGTAAAGTGTTCTTACTAACTAACTGTTTGGATAAATCAGCTTGTAATGAATCGATTTGTTTGATATCTTCTTTCAACTTACTTATTCGACTCATTTTACTGCTTAGGTCGTGGGCTGAAGTGCTTAATTTCATGTCTCTTTCTAATTGTTTAATTTTGGTATGTGCTTTCTTAGCCTTCTTCTTTTCATTATTAATTGTGGTATGAATTTCAGCTACTTCTTTATTTAATCTATCTACAAGTGATCGAGTAAAACTAATAGGCATACGGGTTCCTCCTTATTGTTGGAATCTTGTTTATATCATTCTACTATAAATCGACCATATTTTCTTGTTATTCTATAAGATCCCCTTACTTCGGTAAGGGGATCTTTGGTCTTATTTAACCTAATCATTTGTAATAAACAATCACATTATATATAATACATAACATATACTATTAATAGTGTGTACTACTTTTAAAACGGAGGAGAATAATGGACAAACAACAGTTAACAAACCATTTAACAATGTCACTGGCAAAGATCTATGAGCTGGAGGCATTCAGTCATCTTGCAGATTTCCTGCAAGGAGAACTTCATATTCTTCATTATTTATCACAGAATAAACATTCGGAAAATAATCCATCTATTCTTAGCGATAATCTACATGTATCCAGATCCAGGATTACAGCCGCACTTTCGACATTGAGAAAAAAGGGTTATGTCTCGATGGAGATGTCTGAGAATGATAGAAGACGTATGACGGTTGTCTTAACTTCGGACGGAGATATATTCATTAAAGGAAAACAAGATCAAGTGGTTGGTTACTTCAATAAGCTTGTGGATGGTTTAGGTGAAACCAACGCCTTAGAAATGATTCGATTAATTGAACTTTCTGTAAAGATTATGGATAACAAGGAGGATAAGTTGTGAAAGATTTCATTTGTATTGAAGATGTGTGTAAGGCATATAAGATGGGTGAACATACCATTGTGGCAACAGATAAGATTAGTTTTACTGTGGGTGAAGGTGAGTTCTGTGTCATTGTTGGTCCAAGTGGATCTGGCAAAACAACACTGTTGAATATGCTCGGTGGTATGGATTCATGCGATAGTGGAACGATTTCTTTGGATGGTCATGCAATCAGTGGTCTAAACGAAAAACAACTAACAGATTATCGTAGATATGATGTTGGATTTGTATTTCAATTCTATAATTTAGTACAGAATTTGACTGCGATTGAGAATGTTGAATTGGCATCTGAAATCTGTAAAGATCCACTTGATCCCAAAGAAGTGCTCGAACAAGTTGGATTATCTGAACGGTTGTTGAACTTTCCAGCTCAACTCTCGGGTGGTGAGCAGCAGCGTGTCTCTATAGCAAGAGCTTTAGCTAAGAATCCCAAATTATTACTGTGTGATGAGCCGACAGGTGCACTTGACTATTTGACGGGTAAACATATTCTCAAGTTACTTCAAGATAGTTGTCGTCAGACAGGCAAGACCGTTATTGTTATCACGCATAACTTAGCGATTACCCAAATGGCAGATCGGGTCATTCATATGAAGAACGGCAAAGTAACACATATCGAGCACAACACGGATCCTATTCCCGTAGAAAGGATTGAGTGGTAATTGTGAAAAGTACCTATGTGAAAACGATTATCCGTGAAATTAAACAAAGTCTAGGCAGATTTATTTCCATCTTTGCCATAGTTGCTCTTGGTGTGGGTTTTCTCGCAGGACTTCTTGCATCGACACCCAATATGAAATCATCGGTTGATAAATATTATGATGATTATCGTATGGCTGATATTCATATTAAAGGAACGATGGGCTTGACGGCGGCTGATTTGGACGCAGTGTCGGCTATAGAAGACATTGAGAATATTATGCCCGTATACGTGAGCGATTCTTTGATGACAACAAATGATAATGAAGTCCTAACGACAAGAATCTTTGGACTGCCGTTAGATAAATTTAATCAGAACGATGCTGGGGCGATCAATCGTTTAGAACTGCTTGATGGGAGAATGCCTCAAGCGGATAATGAAGTGGTGGTCGAACGAAGCGGGGGCTATTTGTCAGAGATTCAGCTTGGAACAACCCTCACGATTACAGAAGAAGATGGTAAGGTTAATCCCGTAGATGACATATTAAATAAGCAACAATATCAAGTCGTTGGGATTGTTGGCAATCCCTTCTACTTCTCCATGGAGCGAGAAACAAGCCGTATTGGAAACGGTGGTATTGGTGCCATCATGTATATGAATGAGAGTAATTATACACTTGAAAATTATACGGATTTCTATATTACACTTAAGGGAGCTGCCGAACTAACTTCATTCACAGAAGCGTATGATACTTTTGTTGAAGAATCGGTAATCCAAATGGAAGAAGTGGGTAAATCACGATCTGAGATTTTTAATAGTGAGCTTAGCAGTAAGTTGGGTGAGGAACAAATGGCTAGTATTCCGCCGCCTAAATGGTTTGTATTGGATCGTAATGCCAATGTGAGCTATGTCAGCTTCTCAGTTAATGCTGATAAGGTAGCTGCTATAGCTAAGGTATTCCCAATCTTCTTCTTGTTGGTTGCTGCCTTAGTAGCACTAACAACGATGACACGGATGGTGGAAGAAGAGCGGACTCAGATAGGTACATTAAAAGCACTTGGTTATTCCCGCAGTGTTATTATGTCTAAATATATCATTTACTGCGGTCTGGCTAGTGTGATAGGCAGTATTGTGGGCTTACTGGGTGGCTTTCAGCTTCTTCCGCAGGTCTTATACAATGCCTACGGGCAATCGTACCATTTACCTGAATTCGTTACTCAATTCAATTGGATGTTTGCTAGTGTGTCATCTGTATTAGCCATATTCTGTACAATGGTTGCTACGATCTCAGCATGTCACCATGCATTGAAAGAAAAACCAGCCACACTGATGCTTCCTCGTGCACCTAAAGCGGGTAAACGTATCTTCTTGGAGCGAATTCATTTTCTATGGTCGAGAATGAAATTTACGCATAAGGCAACGGCACGTAATCTTATTCGTTATAAGAAACATTTTTTCATGACGGTTATTGGGATAGGTGGTTGTACGGCTCTTATTGTAACTGGCTTTGGACTAAATGATTCCGTCAAAAGTATTGCAAATACGCAGTATGATGAAATTATGAAGTATGATCTATTGATCGGATTAGATGGAAGCACATCTATGGATGGGGTGTTAAACGACTTTTTAAATGATAAAAAGTTAGTTAATCATCATACCGAGGTATTTAGTGAAACAGGTGAGGCAAAGAGAAAGGGGCAAAATACATCCACAACGATTTATGTCCCAACGACTTCTAAGGAACTTAAAGAAGTCATAGATTTGCGTGAGCGAAAAGGTAGTCATGAGATTCATTTCGATGATTCTGCCGTTGTAGTCACTGAAATGCTTGCGAACACATTGCGTATTGGAGTGGGTGATACCTTTTCACTTGCTAATGCGGATGACGAATCGGCAGAATTTAAGCTTACAGGCATCGCTGAGAATTACGTAGGTAGTTATGTATATATCAATAAATCAGATTATAGTCGTGCATATCAAAAGGAACCAGACTTTAATACATTGTTGGTAACGACTTCGACAATGGATGCTTCGCAACAGGAATCAACGATCACGAATATTTTGAATGATGATGCTGTCTCAAATGCCGTATTCACGGCACAGACGAAGAAGTCTTTTGACAGTCTCGTATCTAGTATTAATTCTGTTGTTATTGTACTCATTATGGCTGCAGGTGCACTTGCGATTATTGTGCTGTACAATCTTACGAACATTAATATTGAAGAACGTAGAAAAGAACTTGCGACATTAAGAGTGCTCGGATTCCATCATAAAGAAGTGGGATGGTATATATTCCGAGAAACGACGATATTAAGCATCATCGGGACGATAGTTGGACTAGGATTAGGCGTGTTATTACATGACTTCGTCATTACAACAGCAGGAAATACAGAAATGATGTTTGGACAGCGTATATCGGGATTAAGCTTTATTCTATCTGCGGTAGTGACGTTAATGTTCACTTTCATCGTAGATGTCATCATGTATTTCAAGTTAAAGAAGATAGAAATGGTCGACTCCATGAAAGCCGTTGACTAATTCGATTCTTTGGATGATTCGTGAAGTTGTTTCATCATGACACCTGGAGTGATTCCATATGTTGTACGGAATACTCTGATGAAATAATTCATCTCCATTCCAAGTTGTATGGCAATATCCTGAATGGGCGTATGGGCATTCTCCATCATAATCTGTATCGATCGCTCGAGACGTAAATTCTGTAGATATTTATGTGGTGTGACCCCATATTCCTGTAGGAAGAGACGTTGGAAATGCTGGACGGAATAACCGACAGCACTGGCTAAATTAGAGATAAGTAGTGGTTCAGTGAAATGCTGATTGATCAGACTGATTGCTTTTTGTAGAGCTTCGTTACGTGCGACTTCATATTCAAGGCGACTTGTAGTGACAGATGGTACATCTGAACGTTGCAACATTAAGAGCAATCGGTACATCATTATAGACAGTTTCTGCATCGTATGTTCATCTTGTCTGTTACCAATCTGATGGCTGATCTTATACCAAATATGTCCGATTTCATCCCAACATTCCTCGAAATGTTCGGGTATATAGGGTGAAGAAGGGATTAATCCGATCTCCTCTAGCGTTCCGTGTGCCAAGTGTTCATAGAAACCGATAAAGGCAACATGCCAAGGATCATGTGAGCTCGGATAATATTCATGTCCCTTGTTAGCTGGAATGTAAAAGGCCATGCCTGGGAGGAGTATCGTTTCTGTGTTGCTCTCTAAGTCACGAAATAATCCACTTCCACTACGAATGAGAAAAATTTGGTCCACAGGATATCCGTTTGGACGCACATAATGATATTGGATATGACGACCGATAGAATAGGGATATATCGGATACTTTTTAAGGTTTCGTGGCATTTCGGCTAATGAGAAAGGGAGCATATTTTCACCTCATGTTCATTTTGTGCTACTACATTGCGAATTTAATCCTATCAGATAGATTGAATAATTACATATAATGAATAGTATAAATGATGATTGTTGAATTAGACAGAGGATGCTGAAGGCTACTTATCAGATAATAGTCTGATTCATCATTGAGCATTAATGGAGAGGATGAATTTGCCGATATGATTACTAAATTCCCACCAATTAGTTCAAAGGCTCCAGTCATGTTGCACGGTGCTGATTATAGTCCGGAGCAATGGTTGAAATATCCTGAAGTTCTTCGTGAAGATATAAGATTGATGAAGCTTGCGGGGTGCAATGTCATGTCCGTAGGAATGTTCTCATGGGTATCCTTTGAGCCAGAAGAAGGTGTATTCACTTTTGATTGGATGGACCGTTTACTAGATTCTTTTGCAGAGAATGGTATTTATGCCTTCCTGGCAACACCTAGTGCGAGTCGACCAGCTTGGATGTCGCAGAAATATCCTGAGGTACTTCGCGTAGAAAGTAACCGTGTACGTAATCTACATGGATTCCGACATAATCATTGTTATACATCCCCTGTCTATCGGGACAAGACAGCTATAATCAATGCCAAACTGGCTGAGCGTTATAGTGATCACCCAGCTGTGATTGGATGGCATATATCGAATGAATTCGGTGGCGAATGCCATTGTGACTACTGTCAGAATGCTTTTAGAGAATGGGTCAAGGAGAAATATGATCATGATCTAGATAAGGTGAATCATGCATGGTGGGCGACGTTCTGGAGTCATACCTATACATCTTGGGAGCAGATTGAATCACCAGCTCCGCATGGGGAGACGATGGTGCATGGTCTGAACTTAGACTGGCGTCGTTTCGTTAGCGATCAGTCCATTGATTTCTGTCAACATGAGATGGATTCCGTCCGCAGTTACAATCCGGAACTACCTATCACGACCAATATGCATATGATTGATAGTATAGATTACCGTAAATTAGCCAAAACGTTGGATTTCATATCATGGGATGCGTATCCAGAATGGCATGCTTCGGAAGAAGCTGAGGATGCCCAGTTAGCTGCTAGAACAGCCATGTCTCATGACCTGTTCCGTTCGCTATTAGGTAAGCCGTTCGTACTGATGGAGAGCACACCATCCCTTACGAATTGGCAGTCGATCAGCAAGTTGAAGCGACCTGGCATGCATAAGCTTTCATCTATTCAGGCTGTAGCTCACGGTTCTGATTCTGTACAGTACTTCCAGTGGCGCAAAAGTCGCGGTTCAAGTGAGAAGTTCCACGGCGCAGTTGTCGACCATAATGGTCAAGAAGGAACTCGAGTGTTTAATGACGTTGCTGAACTTGGTCAGACACTAGCAGGATTAACGGAGGTTGTAGGAACATCCACACCTGCACAGACAGCCATTATCTATGATTGGGATAATCGTTGGGCGATCAAGGATGCGCAAGGTATTCGTAATTCGGGATTACACTATGAAGAGACTGTGCAACAGCATCATCGTGCTTTATGGGAATTAGGTATCCCAGTGGATATCATTGGAACGGAAGATGATTTATCTAATTACAAATTGATCATCGCACCGATGTTATATTTGATTAGTGAAGAGAATGGTAAAAGAATTGAAAGTTATGTAGAGCAAGGTGGAACCTTCCTAACAACCTATTGGTCTGGTATTGTTGGCGAGACCGATCTATGTCACCTCGGTGGTTTCCCGGGTCCACTTCGCAAAACGTTAGGTATCTGGGCAGAGGAAACAGAAGGTCTTCATAGTCGTGATGTGAACGGACTTGTGTTAGAAGTAGGAAATATACTGAATCTCAGTGGAGATTATGATGCACATGAAATTGCGGAACTGATTCACCTTGAAGGTGCAGAAGCGCTTGGTGTATATCGCAACGATTTCTATGCTGGTCGTCCAGCGTTGACGGTGAATAAGTTGGGAGCAGGACAAGCATATCATCTTGCAACTCGAGTGAAGGATCTAGCGTTCTATGAGGAATTGTATGCATCCATCACAAGTAAGATTGGGATTTCCCGATCGCTAGATAGCGAACTGCCTGCAGGTGTGACAGCACAGATTCGCACGGATGGCGAGAACGATTATATCTTTGTTCAGAACTTTAGTGGAAGTGTTCAAGATGTTCAACTAGATGGCCGAGATTATACGGATATGGAAACAGATCAAGGCGTATCTGGTGTACTGAATCTTCCGGTGAACGGTTTATCCATATTAAAGCGTAAGAGATAAGTGATCATGTGCACCCTTAAAGGAATCGATGAACAGCTATGTAGCTAATCATAGATTTTTGGAAGGGTGCATTTTTGCAATATACCTCGTGATTAATTTCACATGATTTAATATCCAGATATGACATACTTGCTATGAACGGAATAATATTGAATTACTGGGGGCTTATCATGAAAAAGACATTAGTTAGTGTATTGATTTCGGTAATGATTGTTTCTATGTTTGCAGGTTGTTCGTCTAATAGTACTACATCTAAAGGATCGAACACAGGAATTTCAAAGATGGGACTTGGACATATCACCACCATCGGGAAATCAAGTGATTTAGGTAAAGATAAGGATGGTAAAGTTGTAGGACCCACGGGTCAAGTGGATACAGTCATCATAGCTGCGGCATTTGATAAAGATGGGAAAGTTGTTAAGGTAACGATTGATAATGCACAAGTTAAAGTCAATTTCACGGAAGATTTGCAAGTCGAAACTGATTTGGCATCTGAGAATAAAACAAAGGTTGAACTTGGTGATGAGTATGGCATGATTAAAGCTTCTTCTATTCAGAAAGAATGGTATCAACAAGCCGAGGCGTTGGGACAATGGATGATTGGTAAATCAATGGATGAAATTAAAGGCATGAAGACAAAGAAGGTAGATGACGCTCATCCTTCCGTTCCTGATATTGCGGAACTATCTTCTTCGGTAACGATTACGGTTCAAGATTATATCGCTGCCGTTGAGAAGGCATACAACACGGCTGTAGAAGTGGGAAAAGGCGCTGAGAAGCTAGGTCTTGGACACAATATTTCCATTTCTAAATCCAAAGGATTGGGAACAAAAGATGGTAAAGAAGTTCTACCTATGGCGCAAGTAGATACGGTTATGATGGCGACTACATTTGATAAAGATGGTAAAGTCGTAGGAACTGTTATCGATAATGCTCAGACTAAGGTTAACTTTGATAACACAGGAAAAGTAACATCTGACTTGAAGGAACAACCTAAATCAAAGGTTGAACTTGGAGATGAATACGGCATGATTAAGGCATCTTCCATTCAAAAAGAGTGGTACCAACAAGCCGACGCATTAGCGAAATGGATGGCAGGCAAATCAGTAGAAGAGATTAAAGGCATGAAGACAAAGAAGGTTGATGATGCTCATCCTTCCGTGCCAGATGATGCAGAGTTAACTTCTTCCGTTACCATTTCGGTGCAAGATTATATTGCAGCATTGGTAGAGTCCTCTGAGAATGCTAAATAGATCTATCTAAATAATTCTATATTTAAAAGAACGACTCTCCCAGTTGCAAGGGAGAGTTTTGTTGTGCGCCCAGCATGGGCGCTATCTATAGGGTGTGAGTCCCGAATGGCGAAGGCA